>JANXMQ010000185.1 GCA_025354565.1 Akkermansiaceae bacterium | reverse complement strand
AAAGAAAGCCAAGGGACGCATATGAACCAAAGAAATCAAAGAGGCTAACAAGACGTGGGTGAGCAACCGGCCATAAGCTTTTCAATTTCATGATCCTTCTCCTTCCATTCGCTGGCCGGTGCCACCACTTTTGACGTTCGGCACAACGACGCCATGCTTCGCGAGTTCGCGTATCCATTGCGCCTTCATCTCCGGCTCGCAGTGCGCCATCGCATCGGCCCACGTCGGCCATCGGCCATTTTTTTCCCTGAAGCTGTATTGCCAAAAAAGACTTTCTTGGTTGTGGGGCATCGCCGGCTCGTGTATTACGGCGCACTCGCCGCATTGTCCTTCTTTCAGTTTTCCCCGGAGCAAGCTGAAGCTTCCGAGGTGTGCCGAACCAGTCGCCGCTCGCAACGGGCTATCACTTTTCAATTTCTTTTTCATAATCGTTTCAGGTTCGCCCGTGCGAGGGCTAGTCGTTCGACCAAAAGATCCCGAAGCATCGCCTCGGCCTTGATTGCAATCGTATTGCGCAAGTGGACCGGCCACGTTGTCGGTCGCGTTTTCACGACATCTGGGTAGTAGTGACGAAGATCTGCCACCGCATCACGACCAAGCTGGATGCACGCTTCACGCTGCCCGGCAGCAAGTCCCACGGATTCAGGAGTCACGTCAGGTTTATATCCGGTAGCGGCATCTATCAGCATTTCAATGGTTGATCGGGGCGTATTCATGATTCGGAAGAGGGAGAACAAGGGCAGGCATTTCGTTCCACTCGCGACCGTCGAGGAGGCGACCGGCTTTGTCTTTGCCGACGTAATAGAAATGTTCCTGATTGATGATTAGGTAACTTTTACTGAGCGTGAGAGCTGCGGATGATCCATCAGAATTTAAGGCCACCTGTGAATGCGGTAGATATTCCCCCCACTGCTTGAAAAACACCGGCACGCCCGCAGCGAGGCATTGATCGCGGAGGGAGCGAGCCCAATCCGGGTGCATGGGGCGGGCCTTGGAACCGGACTCGCCGCCGATGATGACCTGATGGATGTCGGCGAGAGGATTGACGATTGGTGATTGTTGTTTTTGGATTTTTGAATGAAGATCCACCGGACCTAACAACGGCTCGCACGACAGGAAGCGCACCTTGGCCGGGATCTTGAGGAGTATGGGAATCCGCTCGTCCGCCCGCTGTTGATCTTCGACGGTGGTTCCCATCCAGACGTTGTCCGGAAATTTTTCCCGCCAATGTTCCGGGACCATGCGCATGACATTTTCCGGGCGCTTGGTGAGGAGTTGCCAGTCAAGATTCGGCGTGGCCTCGATGAGTTGGAACAACTCGGTGCGCATGTCAGCCATGGTGGCCTTGCGCCAACCGTCCGGCATGGGGGTTTCGTCGAACTCTCGGACAAGCTGTGTGCCGTTCCAACGGGCGGTCACCCAGCCTTTCGGCGCGAGGGCGGCGGGGAAACGCAGATCCCCTTTCCAGTCCTCGAACACATCGGCCAGCGAAGCGCAGAAGACCCGGGGACGCTTGAAATGGTGAGGCACTCCGGGCGCTACGGAATGAAGCTCTCTCACCCGGCGACGTTCCGCTTCGCGGTTCCACCTCAGCGGCTGCTTCCACGCATCCGGCACGGCGACGATGCGGGTACCCGAGCACCCCCAGATGCCGCGGATGTTTGGGAAGCGGATGGCCTCGCGGGCGGCGTAGCAATTCGCGCAGCCGGGGGAAATTTTCTCGCAACCACGCACCGGGTTGAAGGTGTGGTCAGTCCATTCGATTTTGCTGTTTTGTGCCATTGGGGGAGCGGTGGTTGGGGAAGATGTCAGGGAGAATTGGTCCGGTTGTGATAGATGACCTCCGCGCTGAAAACGATCTGGCGGATGTGCCATGGACCGCCGGGAATCATGCGCGGGCCATTGTCGAGCTTGAGGTGGCCGATGCCCTTGACGGCGAGTTCTTGGGCATGGGCGGAATTGATGAGCCAGCGGGCACTGTCCCCCAGCTTGCGACAAATGCGGCCTGAGTATTTCTCCGCGCTGTCGCTTAGGAGCAGGCCGACCGCCGGATTGACGGGGAGTTGGGATGGCACGCGGACGAGGAGGTTCCACGTCCAGCGGCCATGGTGCCGCCACAGGTTTTTCTCGACCTGGATGGGAGCGCCATCGCGGCGGTCGGCAAGGAGCAGATGGATGACTGGCTGCTCCAGCGGATTCGGCATGGCGGTTTGATCCCACAGGACAAGGGCGGCAGGGAAGGTCTTGCCGATGGTCGTGGTTTCCGAGTCCGGCGTCTGGAATTCATTGCCGGAGAAATAGAACCCGCACCATTCGTTGAGGAGTTCCTGCACCCGGCGGTCGATTTCTTCCTCGCCGGGCGAACCCGCCGGTTCCTCGAAACCGGCGAATTTGTCCACATGGACGTTTGAGAGAGGATTGGTGGGGATCACGGGCGGGTTTGTCGCAACAGTGCTTGACAAGTGCAAGCATAAAATTACAAATCCGCGCATGTCCACACTATTTGAGCAATTATCCGCCATGCGCTCGACCCGCATCCCTTGTGCCTTGATGTCCGCCGCCGAGGTGATCGACCCTGAAACCGGCAGGTCCACCGTGCTTCGCCTACCGAATGCCAAACCCATCCTTTTTGAGATCCAGCAGGTGAGCCCGCATGAACTGATGGAGGCGGATGACTTGCTGAACCAAGCCAAGCCACCCCGGCTGACGCACGAAGAGAACCGACCGGGAACGATGGGGACGGTGACGGTGCAAGACGGCTTCGACGAGCTGGATCCCACCTACATCGCGGAGCGGCAAAAGTTGCTGGTGAAGCGCAATGCCCTGCTCTGCATTTACGGGTGTCCGATGCTGATGGAGACGACGCCGGGGAACACGCCGCTTGATAAGGCGGAGAAGCTGATGCAATCCATCGGCGCGATCGTGCTGGCATGGTTGACGGACAAACTGGAGAAAATGACCATGTTCACCGGCGTCGGGGAGAGCGAGGTGGCGCTTTTTTTAGCCGACGCACCCGCGGGTGCGAAAAGCTCCGGCGGTTCCAACAAAAAAAGCCAACCTGGCGCGAAGAACGGTTCATCGAAAGGCAAGACGGCAGCACGTTCGAATACGAGCAGGACGAAGCGGCCCTCTTCTGGCGAATAACGCCGGATGAGTTTGCCGCGAAACCGAAGCTGTGGCAGATCCGGATGATGGGCCACCGCCGCGAGCACTTGCTCCGCGAGCGGCACGCGCAGCATGTGGATGAGATCGTTTCGAAATTGGACGACCCGAATGCGCCGACGGGTGGCGGACGGGGGAAGAGCAAGTTTTAGGGAAGAAAAGAATAGGACTCATACGACTGATAGGATTTATGCCGATCACCGACACCGACCGCAAGGTGCTGGCCTTCCTCAGCACCGGGCAGAAGAAGGCCGTGCAGGTGGGCAAGGAGTGTTTCGCGCCGCCAGTGGATCTACCCTTGCGCCAGCAGAATCATTATACGGTGGTGGCGGGCGGGCACTTGCGGCGCTTGGAGAAAATGGGAATGGTGCGGCGGGTGAGGATCGGGGTGAGCCCGAATGAGAAATTCGAATGGATGGTCGCGCAGGCCAGCGAGCGGGAGTTGTTTTGAAGAAGTGGAACGGATGGAGTGGGGTGATTTTCCGGCTTTGCTTTTGTCGTCATAGTTGCGACACTCTGGCGCATGGACAAGAAGATCAAGCTGGCGGTCGCTTATCAGGGCGACCTGACGAAAATGAATGACGATATAGCGTCCTTGAAAAGCATCCGCCGCCAGCTTGAGGGGCAGGAAATCAAGCTCCGGGTGCGGCTCGATCTCAGCGGGATCAAGAGCGATGCGGTGAAGGCGGCGCAGGCTTATCATAGCGAGCTGACGAAGGCGATGGCTGCGGTGAAACCCGGAACCGGAACCGGCGGCGGAGTGGGAGCCATGAGCGCGGGAGGCATCGCCATCCCAACGGGTGCGATGCAGAGCTTGCGGGAGTTCGGCACGGCGAGCGGGGCGGAGTTGAAGCGCATCGAGACGCAGTTCACCGACAGCAAGGCGAAGATCGTCAAAACCTTCGAGCAACTTGAACGCGGCCTCGCGCAGACCACCACCATCCGCACCGACAAAAAAGGCGTGGCAGGGAAACCGATCATCTCGCAGATCGACACCACGCCGGTGGAGAAATTCAAGCAAAAGATGGAGGAGATCGAGTCGAAGTATGGAAGCCGGTATGGAGCCGCGAATGGCGGCAATGGCGACGTTGCCGCCGTGCTGCGGCAGAAGAAGCAGGAGATCGATCAAGCATTGATTGATTTCAGTCATCTCGCCGACAGTCCAGCCTATCTGAAAACGCAGGCATCGCTGCGGAGACTGGATCAGAATCTATCACAGACCACAGCCAGCCAAGGAGTGCGGGCCACCACCGCCTCCAAGCGAGCCGCTACCAACTCCGCGCAAGGGACCATCCACAGCGACGACCGCAAGCTCCAAGCGGACATCAAGCTGAACAAAGGTGACTTGGCGGCCGCCAAGGCGATCCAAGACCGCATCGTGAGGGAAAAGGAACTCAACCGGGTGCTGGACGAGCGCGAGGCATTGATTTCCCGCCAACAGCAACGCTATACCCAGATGCAGGGTCAGGCGCAGGCGGCGGGTCATGGGGAGGCGGCGGGGAAATTCGGCCAAGCCGCCGCCCGGATGGGAAATGATCTTGGGCAAGTCCAGCTTGACCGGAAGCGTGGTGCCTCCTCCGAAGGTTCCAAGAAATCCGAGCAAGCGTTGGAACGCTCGCTCACCCAAGTCATGCGTTACAACCAACAGCAGCGGGCCTCACTCGCGCTGGAGGAAAAACAAGCATCTCTCATCACGAACCGCGCCAAGCGGGAGGAGACCATCAACAACATCCTCGCCCGCCGCAAGGCTTTGATGGAGGGTACCGAGCGCAACGTCGCAGACATCCACTATGAAGCGTCCCGCCGCGGTAATACCCGCATCACCGGGAAGGCGGAGAAGGATGGCGGCACGCTGGCCAAGCAGAGCATCCAGGACATGGACCGGGTAGCGGGAGCCACCCGCAAGAGCACGCTGGCCAACGATTTCCACAGCAGCTCGCTGGTGCGAAATGCCGTGTCTTTCACACGCTGGACGCTGGCGATGACCGCCGTGACCGCCCCACTCGCAGCGATTTCCTCCGGGATTTCCGATGCGGTGAAGCTGGAGCGCACGTTCAAGACTCTCAACGCCGTATTCCAAGGCAGCAGGGAAGAGGCTGCGAAACTTGCCGACCAAACCCTCATGCTTGCCGCCGCGAACGGCCACGATGGGCAGGAAGCCGCTGAGGCCGTGATCGCGTGGTCCCGCCTCGGGCTCACCCGCACGCAGGCATTACTGGCCGTGGAAACCTCGCTGCGGGCCGCGAACGTCGCGGAAATCTCCTCTGCCGAGGCCACCGCCTACCTCACCGCGAATTACAAAGCTTTCGGTCAGACCATCGCCGACATCCCCGCAACACTCGACTACATCAATGCGCTTTCCAACAAAAACGCCGTCGCCCCCAAACAAATTTTCGAGGGACTTTCGCGGACGGGGGTCGTTGCTAAACAAGCAGGTCTTTCCCTGCAATCCCTCGCCAGCATCATCGCCACAGTTTCCGCCACCACCCAGCGTCCTGGCGCGGAGATCGGCAACAGCCTGAAGACTGTCATCAGCCGTTTGCAAAAGCCAAAAACCGCCAAGGATCTACACTCCGAGATCGGCTACGACATCACAACGGCTACTGGCGAGGCCAAATCGATGGAAGTGGTCCTTAGCGACCTCGCCGCCATCTACCCTACTTTGAATACATTAGAGCAAGGACGCTTGAAAAATATGGTGGCTGGCACGAACCAAGGCAACCGGTTTGCTATTGTCATGGAGACATGGGGTGAGAAATTACTTGCGGAAGCGGATGCCGCTGATGCTGCGAATTCTGCAATGATAGAAAACGCGGCGATTCTTGATAGCGTTGACTCAAAACTTCAGAAACTAGGCACCACCTGGGATCAAGCATTTCACCGGATGGGAGAGTCTGGACTATTTGATTGGATGGGTAGCGTGCTTACGGACGCCACCAACATTGTCGAAGCGTTTTCGAAGATGGGTGAGCATTCTGTGGCGGCTAAAGTTTATCATGCTGGCGAGACTCCCACTAGCGGCGACACGGATTCCGACTCTCCCAAATCCACGGCTCTTCCCAAGTTTTCATATCTGGAAAAAATTCTTCTGAGCGCGGGGGCTTTAGGGGGGCGGGCCTACGATAAAATGAATGGCATCAATCCTACATCCCGCCTTGTCACCCGCGAAGAAGCCCAGAACACCGCTGACGGCCTAAAAGGTTCTTGGCTGGAATCCTTCGGTAATAGCATTTCCGATAAACTTGAAGGCACCGGATCGAGTAAACTCATTAAAGATAAGTTCTCTCAAGAGGCAACCGACACGGCCAACTCTCAAAAATCCGTTTCAAGTGCTACGACCATGCAAGATTGGTTCACCTTCCGCTCCCGCACGGCGGACACCACCCCCAAGGACAAATGCTGTCTGAGTTCGATCACGCAATTACCAAATTGGCCAGCTTCCCTGTGGCAGGTATCAATGCCGCTCAGATCCGGGATAATATCCGTCCGTCTATTGAAAAAGGTGACAAGGAAGCGGTCAAGAGGGAGCTTTCCGCCACATCTACGCACATCGCAGCCGCCCGCGATTCTGCGGCTGCAAAATCCGAAACAGACCGCTTGGCATGGGTAAAGGAGACCACCGCTGAAATCACCCTGCAAAAGCAAAAGGTCGGGGAGCTCAATCAAGCCTTCGCGCAAACCAAGGATAAAGATAGTCAGAAGAAAATCCAGTCTGACCTCAATCAAACGAAAGATACGGTCAAGGAACTCACCGATGACCTCCAGACCATGAATAAAGTGCTGGAGACTCC
>JANXMQ010000141.1 GCA_025354565.1 Akkermansiaceae bacterium | reverse complement strand
CGCCGGATTTGTCGAGTAGATCGAGAAAACGTTCGAGTAGTTTCCAGCCAGCGAGTTGTTCCTCGGTGATGATTTTTTGCTTCGGCTTAGACACGCGGAGCATTGAGACATACTCGATAAAATCGTACAAGTGACAATTTCGTCACATTCAACACGGTTCCGCCGTTAGAATTATTCTAAGAACACAACTGGCGCTGGGCCCGCTTGGCCGACAGTGCCGGCGCGTGCCCGCTTGATGGCGGCGCGTGCCCGCTTGAGCACGCAGCCACAGGGTTGTGGACGAGGTAATCGAGCAGTTCCTGCATCTCGCAGGTCGCCACACCGACGTATTTGTCCGCCCCTCCATAATAGACATGGAGCACACCATCGAGCACCACCGTGCCGCAGGGGAATACTACCCCGCCGCCGACATAGAACCCATTCGTTTCATAATCCATCTCGGGCTGCATCAGCCAGCCCGGTGTCCGGTGGGTGACGATGGCCGGGTTCTCCAAGTCCATCAGAATGGCACCGAGCCGGTAATAGCGGTCCGGTCCGGTGCCATGGTAGAGGGTCAGCCAGCCATGCTCGGTGCGGATCGGCGGAGTGTTGCCCCCGACCTTGATTTCCCAGGGTTGTTCGCCTTTGAGCAAGAGTGTGCTGGGCTCGGGCCAGTGCAACAGATCGTCAGACGAGGTGATCCACATCGCCGGTTGGTCGCTGGGGTATCCCTCGCCACACCACTGCATCGGGCGGTGGATCATCCAATACCGACCAGCAATCTTTTCGGGAAAAAAATACACGTCGCGATCATCCAGCGAGGGGTTGGTCACCCGCCCTGCGCGGTGGATTTTTGTGAAATCCTTGGTGAGGAACAGCCCGGATGACGTGTGGTTTTCACGCAGCGCGAGCGGAAATGGCGCCGCAAGCTTGTCGCCGACCCAGCGCCGTTGTGTTAGGTCGTCCAACCAGTACTCACCGGGGGGATAAGGGCGGAAGGCATAAGTGCCGATCAACCAGCCATCCATTTCCATGACTCGCGGATCTTCGATGCATCCCCCGTCGATACCATGCTCATCGGGAGAAAAAACCGGCTCATCCGAGCAGCGGGTGAAATGGATGCCATCGTCGCTTTCCGCAAGACCAAGATAGATCTTGTGCATCGGATCTTCACCCGCGGCACGGTAGAGCATCTTGACCTTGCCGGTGGCTGATTCCAACCAAGCGGCCGGATTGGTGGTGACCTGCGAACTCCACCAGCTATGTGGGTCCGGTTTCATGATCGGGTTTGCCTCGGAGCGGAGGAGTTGGACAGGAGCCGCGTGATTTTTCATGATATATGGCGTTCAAATGGATCTTCAATCCCGATGCGGCCAAACTGACAGTCACTCAGCCCGCAATACAAGGTGGCGCGGCCACCACCGTGCCGGACCAACCCCCCGCTGAATACCACATCGCTTAGGCTTGAGTGCTTGGCCGGCCCGGCGTCAAATACCTCGCGACTGGCAACCATCTGCATCGGCGTGAACTCAAGCGTCACGGGATTCAGCACGAAGGCCGTGGCAAAGTAGTGCTGGCCGTCAGCCGCGTCATAGGCGGTGTGCGCGAGCACGCCCAGGCGGCCGTCGGCAAGTAAGTGCGCCTCGTTGCCGCCGCATTTTTCCGCCCCCGGCACCACCTGATCGCGCAACAGAGGCGCATTGAGAATCATCTCAGGGGTGATATCCTCCAGACAATCCGCAATGGTAAAGCCAATCGTCCCTTTGCGAATCGGCTGACCGTCCGATCCAATCCCGAAGTGCGGTCGCGTCAGGACGCCCACCCGGCCATTCTGGAGTTCAACCAAGCGAATATCCTTCATATTCGGCGGGCCATCCAGAAAGGGCTGCAAATCGCCTAGCCCCTTGCCGCGGTAGAAAATCATTTGGAATCCTCCGCCCTCGCGGATTTCATCTAGCGGATAGCGGACCCCTCCGACAATGAGTTCGCCGCCGATCGTGGTCACGCACGGATCCTGTGTTTGGCGGAAAACCGGCGCGTCGGCTACCGGGTGCCACTCACCCGCACCGTGCTCGTCGATTTGCTCCTGAAAGAATTGGATGTCAGCGATATTGCTATCGCGCGGTTCGACCCGTGCCGCGATGGTCATCCGCCCGTCCACCAGGAATGGTGCCGTAGCATTGTAGACATCACGCCCCCCGACACCCGTGAATGATAGGATCGTCGCCTCTTGGAAACCGCCCGGGCAAAGTCTTCGCAGCATCATCTGCGCTCGCAATTGGGCGGATGTTAGCGGATTGGGTTGCTTGGCTAAAAGCACTGGCGGGTTCATATGGCTGTGCGGGGTATCCGGTGAAGCGGCCATCCAGTCACTCGGTATGGATGACAGAGAATGCACAACCGGGTGTAATGAAACAATAGTGTTACGTGCAAATCACCCGCGAAGTCGTGCTTTCCACCGCGCTTCATGGGCTTGCGGCGGGCGTAGGCGACGCAACCGCCGTGGCGAAGGCCGAACTTGGAGGCCACGGCGTCGTGAACTCCGTAGCCGTCGGAGCGGATGCCGCCTTCGTAGGCAATGGTATTGGTGACTTCGTCGTAGCTTTCTCCTGTCCTACTGTTGCACGTTGAGGCTCCCTTGCATAAGCATCCAATGGCCGGGGAAAGTGCAGAGGAACGGGTAATCCCCGGCGGCCAGGGCGGGAAGGATGACGATCGTGGTGCCGTGCGGGTTGATGAGCGGCGACGACGCGAGCACCTCGGGCAGCGCGGGGACGTAGGATCTCGCTATCGCCTCCGGCTGTGCTGCCAGCGCATTGGCCGCCTGCCCGATGATTTGAAGGGTGCCGGGTTTGCCGACCACCAGGTTGTGCAGCATCAGGTCGGGATTCTCGAAGACGATTGCAATAGGTTTGCCCGGCTGGGCTTGCAAGCGCTTCGGCTCAAACTGCAAGTTGGGCGCGGTGGTCAGCTTGAGGATTTGATGGGTCTCCGCGAGCTTTTCCAGCGACGGGCCGCGAGAATTCCCGGCTGGAGGAAACAACGCGCTGGCGATCATCTCGGCGACGGGACTCTTACTCTCGAGCAGCACGTGGAGCCCGTGCAACTCTTCCGGTTTGGCGGTCGCAGCCCAAGCGGTGGCGGCTCCGCGCAAAATGCCGTTAAGGCGGGAGAATGGGTCCACCTTCGTCACGCTCACATCGTCCCACCATGCTGTGCCCATGCATTTCCCCCCTCCGCCGAAGAGCAGGTTTAAGTCGAGGAGAGTGCGATCTTCACTGTTGAAAGTAGTAGTAACCCGTTTCCAATCGGTCGTGCCAATGATCTCCGGTGTTTCGATGGGCGCACCACGCACGTTGACGAGCGCGCCACGCCCGCCGATTCCCGGGCGCGCAAGGTTCTCGCATTTCATCCATGCCGTGAGGCGATACTCCCTTTGGGGTTCGACGGGGATGCGCGCCTGCCAGCTCGCATCCGCGCCCTCTGCCGATGCTATCCGCATCGACGTTCTGCCGGAGTGCGAAACCGCTGCATCAAAGGTGAATTCGGCTTTGCCTGCGTAGGTCAAGGATTTCCAGCCGGGATGGTCGGCGTTTTCAATTTCCAATTTCGGTGCCAGTTCGTGCGGCGTTGCGCCAGTGGGGCTAGCCGGGTCCGCAAGTGCGGCGCGGAGGAACGCCAAGGCATGTCGCGCGGCGGCGATCGTGAGCGCGTCTGGCAGCCAGCGGTCGCCGAGGATGAAGCTGTCGCTGGCCAATGCATAGAGTGCCCGGCCGGCCTCTTCGCTTCGTGGCATTTCGCTCACCGCAAGCAACGCGCGAAGGCGCACGCGGGCATCACTGTCTTTGAGCACGGAGGAACTCAAGATCATGCCGAGACCCTCCTCGTTGCGCGGCATTACCTCGGCGGCGGCGCGGCGTACGCCTGCGGCGGGATGAGAGAGAGCCGTGCGGATCGTCTCCATGTCCGCCGCGCCGAGAAGATGCAGCGTCCAGAGGGCATGGAGCGCCCCGCCGTTCACGCCGACGGCATCGACGCTGCGGTCGCCGACCATGGCGCGGAGCTGTGGGGCGACATCGTC
>JANXMQ010000136.1 GCA_025354565.1 Akkermansiaceae bacterium | reverse complement strand
CCCGAATTCCGAATCCGGCCGGATGCCGGCGAAAAATAGCACTGCGACCACCCGCCGCTCTTCCAGCGACTCGCACACCCGCAGGCAGCGGCCCACCTGAGATGGCGACAGGATCGCGATGCCGCTGGTCTTTTTGTGCCGTGGCCGGAAGTTGAGAATCGCCAGAATCCGCGATGCCTTCATATCGAGCGACGATTGTTTGAGCGATGGTCGGACTTGCCGGCAAGCCGCCTCGATTGCCGGACGGTCGATCCCCCCGCATACTCGCGCCATGAAGGATTCCGGCAACCATTTCGGCAAGTCGTCCATTTGTGCCTGATACTTGTCCGACCAGATACTATCATTTGCTGCCATGGCCCGCCAGTAGCGGTCCCGGAACGTCTCCCTAGCCTCAGTGCCACCCATCTTAGCCACGGCCATCCGTGCCGCCTCTACGAGCGAAACGCCAGAGCCTGCCAAGATCCGCTCCGCCTCGGCAGCTTGGAGCGCCAAGGACGCGGAAATCATCGAGCCGCGCACGCCGGAATTGTGAGAAGCCCGCACCGAAGCCGCATAGGTCCGTGCTTTCGTTTCGCTGACGAAATATTTTCGTGCTCGCTTTCCTGAAACGCTCATGGACTTAGGGATGTTCACCACCCATCCCCGAGCACTCTCAGACGGTTCGAAATCAGGACGCTTTGCCATGTCGCCCTTATCGCCCCATCACGGGTTAAAACAAGAAAATTCGAGTAAAGAAGAGTAAAGTGTTTTCAGGGAAAACTGGAGCCGCTGGTGAGATTCGAACTCACGACCTATTCATTACGAATGAATTGCTCTACCCCTGAGCTACAGCGGCATGAATGCCGGGCGGAAACAAACAAAGTCTGCGGTGGTTCGCAAGTTGGAAATCTTTGCGTGCCGCTCAGTCGGTGAAATCGGTCGCCGCGGACTTCAGATCGAGCTCCTTGATCCAGCCATTGCGGAAACGGACGTCGTGGCCCTCACACTGGAGTTTGAGGCCACCGGGGACATCGGTCAGGCCTTTGCCGCCGTCATTTCCGCCGTCGATGCCGGAATTTGCACCGCCCCAGACTTGGTTGATGAGCTGGTTCGAGTGGACCTTGATGCCGTTGAAAAACAGACTGACCATCGGTTTCTCGGTGAGCTTGCCACCTTGAAATCGCGCGGCACGGAAGACGATGTCGTAACTGTTCCATTTGCCGGTGCCTTTATAAACCTCGTAGGGTGAGGCGGCTTCGTTGATGACCGCCGCCATGCCGTGTTTGGTGTGATCTCCGTCGAGAATCTGGATTTCAAAACGGTTTTGCAGATACACGCCGCTGTTTCCGCCTTGCTTACTGACGAGAAACTCGAGGTGCAGGCGGAAATCCCGATATTCCTTCTTGGTCACGATATCCGCAGAGCCGTATTTTCCGCCTGCGGCTACCGGATCGTCCGACATCAGAACCGTGCCTTTATCGACCGGGTCATCGACGATTTTCCATTTGATCGGCAGCGATGAGGCAAACGCCGGGCCTTGCCAATAAGTCCACTTGCTATCTAACATTTCACGCGAACCGTCGAGGATTACCTCGGCTCCTTCGAGGGGTTTCGCGCCAACACCGATTCCCGCACTTAGTGGTGAAACAAAGGCGGCGAGCACGGCTGGCAGAACGAAGATTTTCATGCGCCAATCACTACTCACAGGATCGGCGCGGTCTTACTCATGCGCGTTGTTTGAAATATTTGATGATGGCTTTCACCAAGCCGGGAATGTCGTGTTGGCGGGCTTCGAACGCGGGGTTCATGCCTTTTTTTCGCAAGGTCTCGCTGGTGACCGGACCGATGCTGGCCGCTGCGCAGCCTTCCGGCCAATCGATGCCGAGATCGAAGAAATGATCGACCGTCGAGCTGGAGGTAAAGGTGATCATGTCAGCCCCCTCCGCAACGAGCCGGGCGCGGGCACCGGTGGGATCTTCCGTTTCGGCAACGGTCTGATAGGCGATGCAGTTGTCCACGATGGCCCCCATTGCGGTGAGTCCTGCACCGACGACATCGCGGGTTTCCGCGGCCTTCACCCACAGCATCGTTAGATTTTCGATATCCTCTTTTTTGAAAGCTTCTATCAGCCCTTCCGCCACGAAGCGTTCCGGGATGAGATCGACGGCGAACCGATACTCGCGGATTTTTTTTGCGGTGCCTTCACCGATGGCGGCGATGCGGGGATTTCCCAAACTCCGGGCGTCCTGGTAAGCGATGAAAAACGCGTCGAAAAAGCGCTCCACGCCGTTAGGACTGGTGAAGATAAGCCAGTCGTATTCATGGGCGTGTGTCACCAGTTCGGCGAATTCGCGGCGGTCCGGTGGTCCTTCGATGCGGATGGTCGGCAGTTCGATGACATCCGCGCCGAGGTCGCGAAGCGCCCTGCTGAGTTCGCCCGCTTGTTCACGGGTGCGGGTGACGACGATGCGTTTGCCGAACAGCGGGCGTTTTTCAAACCAATTGATTTTTTCCCGCTCCTTCACCACGTCGCCGATCACGGCAACGGCGGGTGAGGAGAAATTTTGCGCATCCGCGATGTCCGCGATGGTTGATAAAGTTCCGGTGATGGTCTTCTGCATTGGAGTCGTCGCCCAGCGGGTGAGGGCGATTGGCGTATCAGGTGCAGCGCCGTGTTCGATGAATGAGTTACAGATTTCCCGCAATCTCGCGACTCCCATGACAAAGACTTTGGTCCCCGGAGCTTGAGCTAACTGTTTGTAATCCACCGAGGTGAAGCCCTTCGTGGGATCTTCGTGACCGGTGAAAATGGTTAGCTGCGTGTTGTGATCCCGGTGAGTGACGGGTATGCCCGCGTAGGTGGGTCCCCCGATGGTGGAGCTGATGCCGGGAACGATTTCAAATTTCACTCCCGCTGCTGCCAGCTCTGCGGCTTCCTCCCCGCCTCGGGCGAAAATCATCGGATCGCCACCTTTAAGCCTAACGACATTTTTGCCCGCCTTGGTTTTTTCGACGATGATACCGTTGATCTGGTCCTGCGGCACCGAGTGATCCTTGGCGCGCTTGCCGACGTAGATTTTTTCACAACCCGCCTTCGTCCAATTCAGGAGTTCCGGGCTGCTCAGCGCGTCATAGACTAACACATCGGCAAGCTCGATGCATTCCTTGGCGCGGAGGGTGACGAGGCCGAGATCGCCGGGACCGGCGCCGACGAGATAACAGGTTCCGGAGGTGCTCATGAAAGGGAGTTGAAGAGTTCGAGTGCGAGTGTTAGAGGATCGGTGCCACGGGCTTCACCGGATTTCGGCGTGCCTCCCGCATCCGGGAAAACGCGGGCTTTGAGCGTGATTTCGCCTGCGGAAATCGTCGAGAAAACCCCGACCGGCGTGTGGCAGCCGCCGTCTAGCAAACGTAAGAATTCCCGCTCGGCGGTGATCCGCAGCCAGCTCTCGCGGTGGCCGATGGTTTCCGCGAACACCCGGCTCGGCGCATCGTCAGCCCGGACTTCCAAGCCGATCGCGCCTTGCCCGGCGGCGGGGAAAAATGTGCTTTCCTCCAAGCGCGTGACGAACAGGCCCGGCATCCCGGCGACCTCCTCGACGCCATTTTCAATCCCGACCGGCGGGATGAAATCGAGCCGCACCAGCCCCGCCTCCGCGAGCAGGATGGCATCGTAATTTCCATCCTCGGCCAGCTTCCGTAGCCGGGTTGGCACATTGCCGCGCAGGTCGCAGACGGTGACGTCCGGTCGCAGCCATTCCATCTGTTTCGCCCGCCGCACGCTGCTGGTGCCGACTCGCGCACCCACCGGCAAAGCCGCCATGCCGCCCGGTTGGCGCATCACCAACACATCGCGGACCGGGGCACGTTCCATCACCGCTGCTAACAGGTAGCGGCTATCCAATACCGTTGGCAGATCTTTCAAACTGTGCACCGCGATGTCGATTTCCCCGGCATCTAACGCCTCCTCGATTTCCTTGATGAACACGCCTTTATCGAATGTCCCCTCGGCCTTCGCCACCTCGCTCAAAGACACATCCGTCCGCCGGTCACCGGTGGTCTTGATCACTTTGCGGGCGATTTGCTGGTCAGGAAATGCTGCCGCCAAGGCCACCTCGGTGGCCGTGGCCTGCACCAGCGCCAGCTCGCTGCCGCGTGTGCCGACGATGATGGGAGTGGTGGATTTTTCGGTCATAGCGTTAGCCGTAAATGGCCCCGGTGGATTCCTTTCCATGGCCACCAGGGACTTAAGGCGCAAGTCCAAGATTTCGGATTGTCACATTCTCGATGACGTTTCCGGCTCATCGGGTGGTGGGCTTGGCTTTGGTGCATAGTGCTGTTTGAAAAATCACAGCCCCGGCAGGTTCAGTTTTGCGAGTTCAAAGTCGATGATGCACTCGCATTGCTCGATCTGGAGTTGCCTGCGTCCGCGGGCTTCTTCTGCCAATTGCTCCAGCGTGTCGATGTCGTAAAGATAGACCTCCTCGATTTCCCCGACCGCTGGGTCGATGTCGCGTGGCACGGCGATGTCGATGAAGAACAAGGGCCGGTATTTCCGCGCGCGGCGGGCTTTTTCCACATCCTCGCGGTGGACAATGGTATGCGGCGCGCCGGTCGAGGAAATCACCACATCCACCCGTGTGAGCACGCTTTGCCAATCGTCGAAACGCACCGCGCTGCCGCCCATTTCCGTCGCCAATTCCTGCGCCCGGTCGAAGGATCGGTTCGCCACGAAAATCGACCGCGCACCCCGCGAGACCAAGCTCTGCGCGGTGATCCGGCTCATCTCGCCCGCGCCCAAGATCATCACCTCGCTGTGCTTCAGGTGGCCGAAAATCTTCTCTGCCAGATCCACCGCCACGTTACCCACCGAGGTCGAGCCTTCCTGGATCGAGGTCTCGGTGCGGACTTTTTTCCCGACTCCGAAGGCGCGTTGGAAGAGCTTGTTCAAGATCGCGCCCGTAGCTCCGGCATCCAGCGCCGCGCCGTATGCGTGCTTCACTTGACCGAAGATTTCGGTCTCGCCGAGCATCATGGAATCCAGCCCGCTCACCACCCGGCAGAGGTGTCTGGCGGCGGCGATTTTCTCCAAGCGGTAAAAATGCGCCGCCACGCTGGAGTCCACCTGGATCTTTTCCGCCAGTCGCAGCTCGATTTTCGCGAAGGCCTCGCCCGCCCGCTCCGCTGCTAGATAAAACTCAGTGCGGTTGCACGTGGAAATCACCACGCCCTCGGTCGCCTCCGCCAGCGCGATCAAGTCCATCGCCGCCTCACCCAGCTTGGTGTTACCCACGGCAAATTTCTCCCGCACTTCCACGGGGGCGGTGCGGTGATTGAGGCCGAGGCAGAGAAGTTCCATCAGACGAACGCGAAAACTAACAGCGACAGGACGAATAAAACCACCGCCGACAGCGACAGTCGCCGGCCCGTCAATCCCCGCACCTGCTTCACTCCCAGCAGCACGAGATAGCCGCCCCACACCGCCACCGCCGCGATCAGGTGGCCCCA
Source organism: Akkermansiaceae bacterium (assembly GCA_025354565.1). GTDB lineage: Bacteria > Verrucomicrobiota > Verrucomicrobiia > Verrucomicrobiales > Akkermansiaceae > Luteolibacter. The sequence continues at coordinate 2,483 of JANXMQ010000136.1, read as the reverse complement.
CGCCGAGGCCGTCCGTGGCATCAGAAATCCCGCCGCGATGCCGATGCTCAGCAGCCCGCTGCCCAGCCACAGCAGCCGCTCCAGGGAAATCAGCAACTCGCGCACGGGTGGCAGATTTTTAAACAGCCCGCTCTTCAGATGATGCTCCTTCAACTGCCGGTCCAGCACCAGAAACATCACCCCCGCCACTGCCGCCAGCGCCAGTGCGCCGTAAGCCAGCACCGACATCGCCGAGTGCGTTTCGTGCCACGCGCTGCTGCCCGGTAGCTTCGCGGGGTGGGCCGTCAGTGTCCCCGGGATCAGCGCGGCGGTTTGGAAAATCACCACCACCGGCGCGGTGAATACACCCAGCAGCGAGATCCGGTATGCAGGGCCCACCAGCAGATAGAACAAGGTCAGCGACCACGCCAGAAACGCCAGGATTTCCCCCCGATCCATCAACGGGCAGGCCGCCCGCATTTCCCCGCGTATCCCGAGAAACCCCAGTTGGCACAGAAACACCCCGATCATCCATACCACCGTCCAATGGCTGCGTTTCCCCCCGTGGACAGAAACCATCCCCCACGCCCCGCCGACGGCGGCGAGCAAGGTAGCGGCGAGCAGAAACCAGCGGTCCATGCCCATCCATGGAGTCCGCAAGCCCGACGCGCAAGCGTCAAGATGCCACGCCCAGCCGTCGTTCGGCGGAAATGGCTCACCGCCGGTCCTAGCCCCGAGAGATCAACCCGCGTGGACATCACCCTTGCATCTCACGGTTAAAGGTCTGTCCCGCGGTCTATCAGGCGAAATCTTCGTCATCTCGTTATCTCTTCTCGGGCCAAGTGTGCTGCAAACATACCTCCGACTTCCCATCGAACTGTCGTGCTGAATATGTCCGCGCAAACTCGGCAATCGAGCCGGGCGGGCTGTCTGAGTTGACTCCAACCATGTGGTTGCAGAAATGATATGTGCTGTAATACCAGCTCCCATCAGAACCATGTGCAAGAAACAGATGGTCCACGAAACCGTTATTGAAGCCGTGGCGGGATGCATAGACCAGATACTCATCGTTCGTCATCAGAAGAACGTGGTCACCCGCCCACTTTTGACGGTCTCCCGCTCTGCGGCTCGCCTTCAGCGTCTCCAACTCTCGATTGATGTCCTCGATGGTGAATGACAGGCTAGCCAATCGTGGAAGAGTCGTAGCCATCCAGTCCGCTCGTGTACGCTGCTCCTTGTAGCGAGTATATGACCACCAGCCGAACACCAAACCGACGAGAAGCAGCGGTATGGAAAGCCCGATGATGAGCTTGCGACTAACCGCGCCGGATCGCTGGGAGGTGAGCATATAGCAACGTAAGAGCGCGCTCGCGGGCGTGCATGGGGTGTTTTTGAAATGCGATTGGAAAGCTTATGGCCGGTTGAGCGGCGCGGCTTGTTCGCCAGCTTGTTTTCTTGCGGCGTAATAGCGCCTCAAGGTAAACGCTAGCAATGAAAATAGGAGCACTCCCCCACAACCGATCAGCATCGGCTTGAGAGCCACAAGTCGTTGGGATGGTGGTCCAAAAACAAACAGCCAACCAAAAATGACGACACCACATGCCTCTATCGCCGCGAGGAATAAAAGCACACCGATCAGCAATCTTCCTAATATCGGTATCCTCAAACTATGCGCTGCGATTCCCCCCGCATCCGCTGAATCGGACAACGGTGGCTTGTAGGGCTCGTTTGCTTGCGACTTCTCCATGAATTTCTGCGGCGGACGATAGAGCGCGCTCACGGGCGCGCATGAGGTGTTTTTGGAAATGCCGTTGAAGTGCTTATGGCCCGTTGAGCGCCGCGGCTTGTTCGGTTTTCTTGGTGAGGATCTGCGCGATCTTGGAACTACATGCTCGGAAGGAGGCGTCGTCAAAAAATGTTGGGTTGGTAGTCTTCGCCGAATCGTCCGCGATGATCTGTAGGAGCAGGTCCCAATCGCTCTGATGCCTTTCCACTCTGATCACATGCTCGGTGCGTTTGTCGTCTACGCGACTGCTGTAAAGAAGGATCACATCCCCGTTGGATTCCACGATTCTCCGTTGCGGTGTCATTGCGTTCTTGGGATCCGCAACCCCATCAGTGGGTGTAGGTAAATACTTTGGGGCGGTCACCATCAGGGTGAATACAGCGTTGCTGGCGAGTCCGTCGAGAATGTAGCTGTACCTCCAACGAATGCCTTTCTGGGTTGCCAACACAGGATCCGCATTCGATCTCGCTTGCCTGACATCACGCGGCGCGAGTGCAAAGACATTCGCGACCTCGACACTAGTTGGGGCAACGCGTGGAATCTCGGCTGCGACAACAGACGCGATTAGGGCGAGAACTAAACCTAAAGAGGAAAATGGAAAACTCGCCAGAACGCGGCAAGTGACGTAATTTCAAAGTCATGGATGCTCCCATGGCTGTGATTTCCGCTCACCCGGCGGGTGAGACAAGAACTTCCCCTCAATACCCATCTGGAACCT
>JANXMQ010000115.1 GCA_025354565.1 Akkermansiaceae bacterium | reverse complement strand
CCCGAATTTTTCACCTTTGACAAAAGACAGGCCGCACTCGCGAAAGCAGCCGGGCTGAAGGTGAGGTCGCTGTAGAAGAAGGACCGCGAAATTCATTTCGCATGTCCATGAAGTGCCAATGGGATGAGACTGGCCGCTCTGCATTGACCCCGCATGGACAGGCGAAATGAATTTGCCTATGGGCCAGCCGGTCATGGCTTCGCCGCTTTATTTAACCTTAACAGGAAGATAGGAACCACGGATTACACAGAGGGCACGGATAAGAAGCGAGTTACGAAAGACGCGACACTCACCCTCGGGATGATTACCTCAAATTCCTTAAATCTTTCATTATCTGTGTTTATCTGCGCTATCTGTGGTTCAATTTTCTTTTCTAGGGTTATTTGCATCAGCGGTGATCGAATGCCCCGGTGCCCGAGTTTCGGGTATCTCCCGAGAGTCTCTCCGTAAAGCTCAGATTGACGGATGGCCGTGCCGAGTTGTGGTTGTGGCGAGACGCCGCAATCACGTCCTTACACGCTGTTCGTCAGCATTGATTTATACGCGGCACAAGCCGTTTAAATCTCTTCCGTCACTATCTCTTCCTCCACCACCGGCACCAGTTTGCGGAAATGGACCTGCCCGACGCGGCGGCCATCGGTGCTCGTCACGCGGGCTTCGTAGCCGAGGATTTCGAGGGTTTCGCCAACTTCGGGGAAGCGCTCCAATTGCTGGGTGAGGTAGCCGCCGACGGTGGTCACTTCGCCGCTCTCGAGGAAGAGTTCGGGGATGTGACCGGCCAGATCATTGAGAGTCATCGCGCCTTCGATCACGAACTCGTCGGCATTGATGCGGGTGAAAGACGAGCGCTCGTTATCGAACTCGTCTTGGATGTCACCGACGAGTTCCTCCATCACATTGTCGAGAAATACGATGCCGACGGGCGTGCCGAATTCATCGACCGCCATCGCCAGGTGGGCGTGTTCGCGGAGGAAAAACCGGAGCAAGGTATCGAGCGGCATCGTGTCCGGGACGATTTTCAACTCCCGCTTGATCCGCATCAGATCGGGGTCGGGTTGTTTGATGAGCTTGAAGAGATCCTTGATGTGAATGAGGCCGATGGCATTGTCGAGGTGGCCTTTGACGAGTGGAAAGCGGGTGTGCTTGCTGCGCATCGCGATTTCCAAGGTTTTCTCGAAGGGTTGGTCCGCATCAAGGATGATGACCTTGTTGCGCGGCGTCATGACATCGCGCACCCAAAGCTCGTTGAGGCCGAGGGCATTGATGAGGATTTCGCGCTCTGTCTCGGTCACTTCTTGGGATCGACCGCTCTGGGTGACGAGCAGGGCGAGTTCCTCGGCGGAGTGGGCCTCATCGTGACCGGTAGCGGGTTCGATGCGAAAAACCGAACGGCTCACCCATGTGGATGCTCCGTTTAGCATACTGATCGGGAGCTTGCAGAATTTGTAAAACAAGCGCATCGGCTGCGCGAGCAAGACGGTGGTTTCAAGAGACTTGCGAATGGCGATGGTCTTGGGGACTTGCTCGCCGACCACCACGTGCATGACGGTGAATGAGCCAATGGCCATGATCCAAGAAACGGTGGGAACCAAGCCCGGTGGGAACCATAAAATTTGCTGCAAGATCGGCCCCACGAGTTTCTCGATGAAGGGTTCGCCCAAGGCTCCGAGTGCCAGCGATGCCACCGTGATCCCGAGTTGCGCGGCGGATAGATAGGGATTGATGTCTTCGACGATGGCCCGTGCCGTTTTCCAGGCCCCGGTCTTGGCATTGCCTTCCATATCTAACTGGCTTGGCCGCACTTTGACAAAGGCGAACTCCGCCGCGACGAAAAGCGCGTTGAGGATCAGAAAAAGAACGATGCCTCCGAGGTAGAATACAGCTTCGCCAGCAGTTGGCCACTGATAGACGGCATCGTGCGTCGCTAGAAACATGAAGTCCGGTATCATCGGTCAGAGTTTTTCGTAAACGCCCTGATCACGCCGTTGGAGGATTGTGAACCCGGCCTTTTTCGCATCACTCACCGAAAGCGGCTTGGTGATGGTCGGCGTGTTGATCCGCGAGATCACCTTTTTCACTGGGTTTTTGCAGAGCGGGCAAACCACCAGAGGAGTCCGGTCGATGGGGCGTCTGAGCTCGAAACCACGGGCGCAGACGCGGCACGAATGCTCGGGATCATCCGCGGCTTCTGAGACGTATTCGTAAATTGGCATTTGAGCGACGCGGGAGCGGGAGATTTCCGTCCTGCGTCAAAAAGTAGCGCAAACCGTGCCAGCTTACCAGCTCGACTTGGTCACCCCCGGAAGCATCCCGGCGGAAGCAAGCTCGCGGAAGGTGATCCGGGAAAGGCGGAAGCGGCGCAAGAACGCCCGGCGGCGGCCGGTGATCTCGCAGCGGTTGACGAGACGGGTCGGGCTCGCATCACGCGGCAGCATGGAAAGGCCGACGTAATCCTTCTCAGCCTTGAGCTTGAGACGGATAGCAGCGTATTTCTCGACGGTTTCTTTTTTGCGCGCGTTGCGGGCGATCCAACTTTTCTTAGCCATAATTCGGGGCGCAGGTGTTACGGGATGGGCGGGAGCTTGCAAGCCCAAAGTCGCTTTTTCTCGGTTTTTTGACGAAAATCCCGCAAACCCGCCTGCTTGCCTTTCCGATTCGGTCAGGCAATCGGGATTTCCACGGCTCGTCATTCGCGGCTTGTGGGTTGGTTAAATGCCAGCCAGCCTGTGCGGCGTTATGCAATCCGTGCCCCGTTTTTTCATTTCCGCCGTTGCCTCCCTCAGCCTAGCTGCCCTGCCGCTTTTCGCCGCCGATCACCCGGACACGAGAGGCTGGCAAGAGCTGTTTGCCCCGGATCTCTCGAACTCCGCAGCCCCCGGCAAGTGGACTTTTGAAAATGGCGTGCTCGTCGCCAAGAACCACGAAACGCTGTGGACCAAGGATGCGTATTCCGACTTCATCCTCGATCTCGAATTCAAAGTCGAAAAGGAAGCGAACAGCGGCGTCTTCCTCCGCTCCAGCAATCCCAAGGACGTGCTCGCCGCGCTCGAAATCCAGGTCCATGACTCCACCGATGGCACTCCGCACGGCATGGTCGGCGCGATCTACGACGCCTGCAAACCGACCAAAACCATGGCTAAGCCCATCGGCGAATGGAACCATTTTACCATCACTTGTCAGGGCAGCCTCGTCACCGTTATCTTCAATGGTGAGGAAATCATTCATGCCGACCTCAACGACTGGCCGGATGCCCACAAGAACCCGGATGGCACGCCGAACAAGTTCAACGTCGCCCTCAAGAACTACGCCCGCAGCGGTCCCATCGGCCTCCAAGGTCTCCACGGCAGCGCTCAGGCCCCGGTGTATTATCGGAATTTAAAAATCAAGGTGTTGGGGGAGAACATCAAACATTGAGAAGTGAAGACAAAGAAGATTTACCGCAAAGGCGCGAAGGAAGAGGAGTTGATAGTTTATGGTTGATAGTTGATTGAAAGATAAAGACGGCAAATCAGTCTCTTCATCTAAAATCTCCTATGTCCTATCTCCTCTCAACTTCTCCCCCTAACCAACAACCTCAAACTTTCTGACCGCATTTCTATTCAGTTGTGACCATGCGACCTGCGCGGTGCCGGAAGCTTATCGGGAACTTTTCCGTGGGTCCGAGGAGGTCGTGACTTCCCAGGCTGGCTGGGAGCCGGGTTCGCTGAATCTGGCGCAAGGATTCTCGATGCGGTTCCGCACGCCGCTGGTCCACGGGGATGTGACGCGGCTGCTGATCGATCTCGGCGAGGATGGCGACGCCCGCTGGAGTCAGTTTACCAATAAACTGCCGGACGCGACGCGGGCCAAGGTCGCGGACCGGCATGAGCGGCCGTATCGGCTGGTGCTGAACCAGCGGATCGCCGAGGATCTGCGGCGGCATGACGCGCTGCTACATGTGATGGTCCACACCGCGCCGAGCAGCGAGGGGCTGATTCTGTTAGAAACTCCGCCCGGTGCCGTGCTGGCGGAGCGGTTCGCGGCAGCCTGGCGGGCGAAACTTGCGGCAGCGGAGGTGGATGTCCGGCAGGTGAGCGGCGTGGCGGCGATGGCTTTGGCGGCAAGCTTGGGTAAGACCTATCCGCCGGAGCGCTATGCCCAAGTGCGCTTGGCTGTCGCGCAGAGTTATTTCCTAGAAGGACGGCCGTGGCGTTGGGAGACGATGAAAAAATTTCTACTGGACTCGCTGGCGCAGGTCGGGGCCGAGGTGGCGGTGCTCAGTGACCCAGCAGCCCCTTCGACTGATCCATGCTGAGGCCGCGTTGTTCCTTCCAGTCGATGATGTCCGGTTGTTGGAATACCTTCTGACGATCATCAATCGCGGTGTTTGAGGTTTTGCGGACCGGCGCGGTACCAGCCTCGTGGGCGGTGCCGGTGGTGTAGCCACTTGTCTTGTAAGGATCGGTGGGGAGGTGGGCGGCGGTGCTGGATTCTTGTGCGCTTTGGCTTTGGCTGCTAGATGGTTTTTGGAAGCGGCTGCCGTCGGTATTGCCGGTGTAGGACTTGCGGGCGTAATCCTGATTTCCCCACCAAGATTGCTTGGCGTAGTCGGCGGTCTTATAGCTAGTTTGTTGGAAATCCTTTTTCGCATAGTAGGACTCCCCTTTGCCTTCAAATTCGCTGCGTTTATCGTTCTGCGCTTTCCAGTTGCCGTTGGCGTCCTGGGCATACCCGTTTTTCTCGTTCAGGCGCTCGTTGAGGGATTTGTGGGCGGGCGCGGCGGCGGATTTGTTCGCGGCGGAATCCTTGGCGCAGGAGGCCAACAGCACGGACAGCAACACGATGAGGTGAAGGAATTTCACGGCACTTGGGCGAGGCGTTGTTCGAGGGCGGGGTCCGGCACGGCTCCACGTTCGAGGGCTTGGTTGTAGTAGTTCCGCGCTGCATCGAGACGCTTGTCGAGCGAACACAGGCGGGCGAGGTTGTAATATGGATCACTGGGCAGCGGGTCGGCGGTGATGGCGGCTTTGTAGTGGGATTCTGCCTCACGGGTGTCGCCGCGGCGGTTGAGCACGATTCCTAACAGAAGTTGGCTCTTGGCATCGTCTGGTGCGAGCTCGACGGAATGCTTGAGGCTGTCCTCGGCGGATTTGAGGTCGCCAAGGGTCATGAAGGAAAAGCCTAACATGCGGTGGGCATACGGGTTGTTCGCATCCAACTCGACAGCGCGGCGGAAGGTATCGACGGCGGCGGCGGGGTCCTTGAGGCGGAGATCGACGACGCCGAGTTTGCACAGCGCGGGAATGTGGCCGGGGTGCTGCTCGACGATCATTTGAAACAGCTCGCGAGTGGGCAGGTAGCGCCCGGCGGCGAAGGCTTTCTCGGCGGTGCGCTCAAAGACTGCGATGTCGTGGTTCAGTTCAGCGGTGTTGCGCCCGACGGTCGCACGATCTTGAGCGTAGGGGGAGGTGAACTCACCATCGACATTTTTCTGCGCGAGAAGGCGTTGCTCATCCGGGGAAAGCTCGATTTCCTGGCCGTCGAAAAGCTGGACCGCTTGGGCAATCCGCGCGTCCTTGGAACCCATGTCCTTGACGGTTTCCACCAATAGATCGCGGGCCTGGCGGCGGCGCTCTTGGACGCGGAGTTGGCGTTGGATGATGTCGCGCAGGACGGCGGTTTCCTCGGGATTCGCGGCGACTTGGCCTTTTGCCAATGCACTTTCCTCGCCTTGGAGTCGCTTTTCCAACTCGGCGAGATGGCTATCTTGCACGCGTTTTTCCTGATGGAGTTTATTGATCTGTGACTTGGCAATCGCGAGGTCGCGCAGGGCGTCGGTGATTTCATCCTTGGCGCTGTTGTTGTCGCGGTTGAGGCGGTCCACCTTCTCGTTGGCTTCACGCAGATTTTTGGCGAGGCCGATGTTTTGCTGGACGAGATCCTGAATCCGTCCGTCCTCGTTGAGCTTGAGCATGGCACTCATTTGGTCGCGCTCCTGAACTAGGGAATCTCGCTCTTGGTGAAGCTGGGCGAAGGCGTCCTTGCTTTCCCGCAGCTCGTTCATCAGGCCGGTGATGCGCTCGTTGGCCTTGCCGAGCTCAACGCTTTTCTGGGCGAGTTCCTTTTCCATCGCCTGAAGCTGGCTGCGCTGGCCGGCGACGACCTCGTTGGAAACTTTGCGCTCGGCCTTGAGATAGCGGTCGAGATCGGCGTGTTTTTGCTGCATCAGCTTGAGGTCGGCTTGCAGTATGTCGATGCGGGACAGGGCATCGGTATGGGCGCTGCGACTCTGGGTGAGCGCCATCGACATCGCGTCGCGTTCCTGTTCGAGGCCGGTGATGCGCTGGTTGAGGGACTTCATTTCATCCTCGACAGGTGCGGAGGCGAGGCGGGCGCGGAGGGATTGAAGGTTGTTTTCCGCCGCGCGGAGCTGGGCTTGTGCGGTATCGCGTTGGTGGGTGAGATCAAGGACGTGTGAGGCCTCGGTATCCCTAACTGGGGCGGCGGGGCTGTTCGTCAATTCGCGGAGGCGTTTCACTTCCGCCTCGGCCTCGGCCAGACGACGGGTGGCGAGTGGATCGACCTCAAGAATGCCGGGCGTGAGCGGTATCACGTCCTTCGCGGGATCGATGAGCGTGCCAGATTTTTTCGTCCCGCCTTCGAGTTCGGCGACGACGTTCTGGTTTTTTTTGCGTTGTTCGAAGGCTTTCGGGCCAATCTCGGCGATGGATTTAACGGTTTTTGCGCTGCGGTCGGTCACCATCTCCGGCTTCCATGTGGGGTAGTAGCGGCTGACAGTTCCGAACAATTTCCGGGCGCTCTCCAGTTTTTCCAAGGCTCCGAGGAAATCACCGTTCGCTTCGAGTTGTTCGGCCGCCCGTCTGGCGAGGTAGCCTTGGAAGAACACATCGGACGGATCGAACTGCGCGGGCGCGAGCGGTGGCGGCGCTTGGGCGAAGGTCGGCGCGGCGACTAACAGCCAAACCAAGCCTACCAGGCGGGCGACGGACAAGTGCGGGTTTTTCACAATCCGGTCGAACATGGGGGAGGCAAGGTAAGCAAGAGATGGCGCGGTAGCAAGCGGGATTAGAGCGGGGGTGAAACGTGTTCACGGAGGTCGGCTCCAATGCAGTCGTTGTTTCTTCCGCCCCAGCGGCACACGATGCGTCTTGCCTGAAGCTGGCCGGGTTATTTCGAGTCACAAACCTTCGTCATCGCTCTTGTCCCCGAACTGCATCCTCTTCCTCGGCTCACGCCCGCACCGCACGTCTTCCGCGTCATCCAACGCGTTCCGAAGCCATGCGAGTTTTCGTAGGGAGCTTGGCTGAACCGGGCCAATCAGCGCGTCGATGATCGTCGGATTTCCTTCGCGGTCAGCTACGTGGTCAGTTGCATTCACTACTAAAACCGATCGCTAGCGACCTGAAGAAGTTGGGCACAGACTGCGTTGATGGATCATCTAGGCTCGACTTGGAGAATCTCTTACTTCAATTGGCTGAATACGGAGTTTTTGTCGTTCCAGTTGGAGAGCTTGAGTGCGGGTTAAGGACTCTTCAGCGAGAATCTTGGAATGGAAAAAACGAATGGCAGCTTCGAACATTCCAAGCAATGGGAGAAGATTCTGGAAATCCAAGCTACATTCGTCCCGAATCTGGCGATGTATGGGAATTCATGAATGGCGTTCGAAGTTGGCTTCAAAACCCATTGCGGAGAGGAATGCCCAATACCCAGGCAAAGAATCAATTGATGGCGGCTACGGCGGACGTGGCGAAAACCACTCTTGAGATCTGGCGCGGTTTGGGTAGTTTGCTCCCATGAGCACGGTGCAGGAAATCGAAAAAGCCATTCAGCAGTTGCCGCGTGAGGAAATCTTCCGTCTTCGCGAGGTGATCCAACATCGTTTCGATGACGAATGGGATCGGCAGTTCGCGGATGACGCTGAGTCCGGCCTGCTTGATGAATTTGCGGAGGCAGCGCTGGCGGAGCACCGGGCTGGCAAAAGCACTCCGTTTCCACGGGATGAAAAGTAGGGCCGTTGTATCTCAAATTGCCTGATCACGGGAGTTCTTCGAGATCTTGGAGATCTTTCGGCCGTCCGCTGGCGAGTTTGTTGATTTTCAGATCCTCAAGGGAAATGAACGGCACCATCATCCTTCCGATCTTCACCAAATCGCGCCGCTCGTAACAGCCGCTGAATTCGATGCCCGGGATGCTGGTGAAAAGTTCCAACCTCATCGGCTCGAAGCCCATCCGGATGATCTTTTTTCCGTCGGTGATCATTTCCGTCGAGACCGCATCCGGTGGGAATCCGAATTCGTGCAACACGGTGACAACGCGTCCGGCGTTTTCGGGTGAAGCGTCGATCCAAAGGTCCAAGTCGCCGGTGTAGCGGGGGCGTGAATGATGGATCACAGCGTAGCCGCCGATGACCATGAAACGGACTTCATTCCGCAGGCACAACTTCAAGAAATCGCTGAAGTCGGCCGCCAATTTGATCTTTGCCATAAAAGGGTTCGCGGAGTTTTTCGAGAGCGGTCAAGCGTTCGGCGGGTGTCGCGGCGTGCCAGTAGGCGCGGGTCTCGGCTTCGGCTTCGGCGAAGCTATCGGCAACGACGATCTTCCACTCGGCGCGGCGGCGGGCGGCGCGGGACTCGGAGGCGGTTGGAGCGGGTTGTGACTTTGCGTTCGGCACTTCGGGAGAGTTCCATATTTGCGGGGACGGGTCAACGGAGTGTTGAGGGAAGCGCAAATGGAGATCGATTGATGAATGCCGATTGTTGATTTTGGATTTTTGAAGTGATGAGAATGCGTTCGTCGATCGGTCACTTCAAAAATCAACATTCAACAATCCTCACTCGGCAATTCTTCTGTGACCGTATTCACGTCAAATAGGGGCGATGGATTCAAGGCGGAGAACGGGGGTGCGGGCTTCGTTGGATTTTTCGGGCTCGAGGGTGAGATGGAGTGACCAGTCATTGATGTCATCGGGGTCAATGAGAGTCTGATAGATCGTGAGACCGTCCTCAGAGAGGTGGGTGTGGCGGGCGTTGCGGGCTTCGGGATCGAGGCGGATCTGAAGGCGGGCAGCGTGATAGGTGTTGAGCTGTTGGAGAAGACGCTCGTTGGACCAGAGTTTGCCGTCGGAATCGTGGTGGGCGATGAGGCTGAGGGCGGCCTCGGTGTCGTAGCGGGAAAGCGCGGTGACGAGCGTGAGGACGTGGTTGCGGAGGTGGCGGTGGAAGGCTTGCTTGTCGCGGGTATAAGGGATGCGGGATTTGAAATCGGCGATCTTTGCTTGGGGGCCTTCAATCTGAGATTTCAAATTTGAGATTTCAGATTGGCCGTTCATGGCCTGCCATTCGTCTAGCAGGCTGGAGTCGGTGTGGCGGACGATGAGTTCCAAGAACGATTCGGCTTCGTGGAGATGCTCGGTTTTGGCGGTGTCGGGGACGGTTTGGGCGAGGACTTTGTACACCTCGCCGAGGTGGCGGAGGAGGACGGCTTCGGCGCGTTCGAGCTTGTAGGTTTTGACGTAGTCCTCGAAGGACTGGTAGTTTTCTATCATC
>JANXMQ010000040.1 GCA_025354565.1 Akkermansiaceae bacterium | reverse complement strand
GGTTGTAGGTGCTGATTGTCGTGTCGGATGCCGAGGTTTCTACCTGTTTGGAGGCGATGTTGCCAGCAGGATCATACGTGTAGTGGAAGCCGCTGGTGCCGCTGGATGAACCGGAAACAGGCTGGTTGATGAGGGAGGTGAGTTGGTCGCCTTGATCGTAGTAAGCCGTGGATTGGAATTGCTGAGTCGGGCCGCTGGGATTAGCGAGCGGGGTTTCGCGTTTCCAAGTGGCGATGTTGCCTAGCGGATCGTAAGTATAAGTGTGCTTGGAAACGGCGGCGGCTCCCGGCTTGTAGGAGGTGATGGTGGCGAGAGCTTACCCTTGATCATACCCTGTTTAAAATTTTAGATTGAATTTCCCACTCTGCATAAAAGGCAGATGACCATTCCTTCAGAACCTCATAGTAGTCATCTGCATTAAGCGAATAATCTCTCAAAGAATCTCTGGAAATCTCGCGACTTTCATTAACCTTGAAGCTTATCAAGCGGACTTTATTTTCCAAATCAAATTGCAAAATATAACTACTGTCATCAAATGCGGCATCTCCATCGGGAGCCCATTGAATTTCATTTTGGCTAATAATGTTATGAAATTCGCAAACAGATAATCCGAGCAATAATTCCTTGTCACAAACATCTCCATAGATGACGTCGTAAAATGTTTGCGCGATCAACAACCCATTTGACTCATTGGAAAAATTAGCCAAATGCGTCCCTCTCTTCACAAGACGATTTAGGACAGCATCAAAAGAGCAAGCGAGTAGAGTGGCATCCGGTTTGACTACTCCATAAGAGCAACCTTCGAGATGAACTAAAAAGAAACCCAATCCCATTTGCCCCCGACCTGGACATGCTAATGTAACACTTGATTGTAGAGCGAATCGTTTCGGATCACCAACCAATAGATCATTTGAAGAGTTTGAGTATTTCATTCGGTATGTCGTTTAGTTTAATCGGATCACTACCGCTAGTGGATCCGTTCCAATGGCACTCTCCGTTGCTTGGTTTGGAGAATCGGTTAATTGTTCCATTCGCGTCTTTGGACCAACTCACACCGTTTTTGTCCATCACAGATTTTTCGTAAAGTTCTTCTACATTGTCGGGCTCTGGACTGTTCGAATTCTTATGATGCTTTGGATTGCTAACCCGTTTTATTTTTTCCGCCAACCTTATAGCCGTGCACGCCGCACGAGCAGCTCGTAGAGCTTGAGCAATACGCTCTGATATAGCAGTTGCTCTTTCGCTCGCAGCAAGATCAGCGGCTGTTGCAGCGGCTTCCTCGCCAAGCAACACGGCTAGGTCTGGGTTCAATGTCGATGTTTGCAATCCTAATCTATCAATCTTATTTAAGCTATCCCCACCCACATACCCATATAAATTCATTCCTCCACTTTCCCCGAGCGGATCGGCAGATAGCCACCTCCCCAATTCTGGATCATACGCCCGGTAGAATGTCAGTTCCAGTTCAGTCTGTCCTGCCACCGGGCTTTGTTGGATGTAGTGGCCGGTGTAGGCGAGGTCGCAACCGTCTTGATAGTTGCTGGATTGGTATTGCGTGCTGCGTTTCCCATAAGAATCGTAATCATAGCGGGCGGCGAGGGTGCCGTCGCTGTTCATCACCTCGCGGATGCTGCCGAGGTGGTCGCGGTTGTAGTAATAGCTGTCCCAATTGTTACCGTTTTTGCGTTGCTCGCCTTGGGAGAGGTATTGCCGGTCAATGTTAGAGGTTTCGTTACCGCCGTTGAAACGGGTGATGCGTTGGATGCCGTCGTAAAGGTAGTAATAATGCGCGGTCTCGGTGGTGCCGGTTTTCTCGATTTGCTCGCTGCGCTGGCCGAGGGCGTTGTAGCGATATTCCGTAGTGTTGTTTGATCCGGCATCCCATGTGATTTTCATGAGGCGAGATTGGATATCCCATTCGTATGAACGAACGCCATCGCTGGTCATGTTGCCATCTGCATCATAGGTCGGGCTGGCGGCGGGTGAGGCGGTTAGGTTGAGAGTATAGGTATAGTTGGAGACGTTATTGGAGCCATCTTTGGCTTGAATATGGATTTGATTCGATCCGGTGGTGAGGCCGATTTCTGCCTCGAAGCGATTTCCTGAGAGCATCCGGGCGTCCTTCCAATGGTTGGCAAGGTTGGGTTTCAACTTCACGGTGGCGGACTCATTGGTGCTGCCACGGACGGTGATGGGTTTCACGCCATCTGTGCCGCCGGAGCTGCTGATTTGATTCAGGGTGTTGTGGTTGTACGTGCTGATCGTCGTGTCGGATGCCGAGGTTTCTACCTGTTTGGAGGCGATGTTGCCAGCAGGATCATACGTGTAGTGGAAGCCGCTGGTGCCGCTGGATGAACCGGAAACGGGCTGGTTGATGAGGGAGGTGAGTTGGTCGCCTTGATTGTAGTAAGCCGTGGATTGGAATTGCTGAGTCCATACAACTGATCCCATACAATTTGTAGAAATGCAACACCTGACCCCATTTCCAAAGGTTTGGCTTGTACGGTTCACTTTTTATGGTTTTCTCCGTCACTCAAAGCTTTTCTCAGTAATTTAGCCTTATTGTTGAAACGACTTGCAAACCAGAGAAATGCACCTGCACATGCCACCCCAGAAACGTACCGATAAATCCCGAAATCGTTATTTTCATAGGTAACTTCGTAGTGCGATGGATTTATAATTGGAAGGAAAGATAACACAAAAATTATCACTCCAAAAAGTGCTAAGCTACTTGCTAAAATTTCTGTCTTTATAGCTCTCATTTTGATATTCATTTCAGTAGCTTTACTTTGGTACTCCTCCCTTGTAAGTTCTCGTGATGCCGCCAACATGATTCGCGTTTCCAGTTATTGGATTTGAAAACCAGCCATAGCCTCTCAGACCAGTTACTTCCGCATCAGGAAAAGCCTCGCTAAATGATTTTGCCAGATTGTTAGCACTTCCATTGAAGCTAGGACGATCATTTGCAGTATTGCACCCATCGAATCTGAATTTTGAATCTTTGTCAACGTGTCCACTGAAATCAACCGCTACATTCCGACTGGTATCGGTCCAAATTGGAACCCCTGTTGCGACTCCGCTTGATGATATGCCGATATCTATATCAATGCCCTGTTTTGTAAGATCGTTGATGTTAATTCCTTGACTATATCCATGTCCGTCAATGGTAAATTCCCGAATCATCTCACCAGAGCCCATGATAAATAGGAAAAGTCTTATTAATGTTGGGCTAGGATTTTCATGATCGAAGCTTCGACCACTACTGGTGGTAATTTTGCATTTTGCTAATCCCAAAGAATCCCATCCATTGTTAGGATTATTCCCCACATACCCATACAAATTAATTCCTCCCTCTTCCCCGGTAGGATCTTTACTCAACCATCTTCCCAAGTCAGGATCATACGCCCGGTAGAATGTTAGCTCCAACTCAGTCTGTCCTGCCACCGGGCTTTGTTGGATGTAGTGTCCGGTGTAGGCGAGGTCGCAACCGTCTTGATAAATGCTGGATTGGTATTGCGTGCTGCGTTTGCCGTAAGGATCGTAATCATAGCGGGCGGCGAGGGTGCCGTCGCTGTTCATCACCTCGCGGATGCTGCCAAGGTGATCGCGGTTGTAGTAATAGCTTTGCCAGTTAGCGGAAATTTTCCGGTGCTCGCCTTCAGGGAAATAGTTGCGGTCGATGTTAGACGTGGCCGTGCCGCCGTTGAAACGGGCGATGCGTTGGATGCCGTCGTAAAGGTAGTAATAATGCGCGGTTTCGGTGGTGCCGGATTTTTCGATCTGCTCGCTG
>JANXMQ010000026.1 GCA_025354565.1 Akkermansiaceae bacterium | reverse complement strand
CAGCAGCCTCGCCGAGACCATGAAGCTCCAAGAGGGCAACACCATCGACCTTTTTCAGGCCTTGTTCGCAGGCTCAGCGAGTCAGGCTCACGCACAAATTTTCCCTGATAAATCGTGAGAGTAATCAGCTAAACTGTTACCTTACACGTTGGTTGAAAAATCATTTCGACACCAAGAGCTCCTGGACCCAAGCACTTGCCCGCCTCGCCAAAATCTATGCCACCTCATGACTTCAAAATTGGACACTGTTGATTAGAGCGCTTCCTCCACCGCCACGCCCGGATGACAGGCCACGGTCTAGTAATTCAGAGCCAATGCGCGAGATTGCGACCGGCCTTGGAGAACGCCATTAGCCACCGCATCTGATGCCGTTGGCTCAGGTGCCATTCACACTACTATTAGCTGAAAGACGTTTGTTGGTTCAGTGGAAATTCGAACCGCCGGATCCGATGACGTTGCCGCCCTGTGTCGTTAGCTGCACGGAGGATGCCGGAGCGGAAATCAGATTACCGCCTCCTTGGGCGACGATGCTGGCGCCACCTGCGGCAAAGATATTGCTGCCATTGGTGTTGACGAGATTCCCGCCACCTTGAGCGACGATGTTTCCGCCACCTTGGGCAACGATGTTTCCTCCGCCTTGAGCGACGATGTTGCCCCCACCTTGGGCGACGATATTGCCACCGCCCTGAGCAACAATGCTCCCTCCAGCAGCCCAGAGGCTATCAGCTGCCTGCGCGATGACGGTGCTTCCCTGTCCCACGACGATATTTCCACCACCTTGGGCAACGATTGCCGCACCTGTTTTGCTACCAATGGGAATCAAGCTGCTCGCACCTGAAACGATGATGTTCCCGCCTCCTTGCGCGACGATGTTGCCTCCGCCCTGTGCGACGATGTTGCCTCCACCTTGGGCGACGATGCTTGGCGCTCCCAGAACCATTATTTTATCCCCGGCATCAGTCAATTTGACCATGAAAACATCTGATCCGTTAACGATCTTGTGGATCAAAGGAGCACCCGTGATTTCTGCGGAAAGTCCTGTCTTTGGCGACTCCACGATGCGCGTGATGTTCTGTGGTGCGTAGGCTCTTCCCATATAATCTACAATGACATTTGCGGTAGAGTAAGCAATTTCCGAACCCACAGTGCCGGTGGCCTGCAAGGTGATTGTCATGGCCGCACCCGTCCAGGGTTGCAATGGGACAAGGTCACTTTGAAAAAGAATCCCATTGTTAGAGACAAGAACTGCTGAAACAAGATTCCCGGGGCCGGGAGCTGCCGGAATTAACAACAAGCCCTTTCCGACATCTGCGGAAATGAATTTGGTGTTTTTTGGTATCGTGAATTCAACGATTGGATGAGCCCCTATATCGCCGTTATTGAAGATGCTAACCTCCACTTGGAATTGTTCACCCACTTTGACCTCATTGGGGACGACTGTCCAAATGCCAACTTTAGGCACAGCAGGGCTAGTGGTGGCGGTAGTTGCCGTTAATCCTGCCGTGTTTAGTGCAATGACAGCTGCAGGGACTGGCGAAGTGGCCACTTTCACAATAGGAATCGGTGCGGTAATCGTTTGTGTGACGGGCGTGTCTTGAATAAAGACCGGAGATGCTCCGACGCCTATCAACGCGCTTGTCGCCGTCACTGCATCACTCATCACGATCACTTCCACCATCACGTCGCCCTTGCAGCCAGTCTCTCCGGCTGCCGGAAGTTGTCCGAATGTGAAAGTCGTCGTGCCTCCTGTGGAGAGAAATCCTTTGTTTGCCCCTGCTGGCGGGATGATGCTTGCACCAGTCGGGGTGATGATAGGCACACTGGCGTCATCGCCTGGCGTCGCTTTGACAAATGAGGCCCGGTAAAATGCCGTATGAGCGGGAAGCGGGAAAACCAACTGCACCCCCTGGACCGCGACTTTGCCGAGGTTTTCGTAGTGGATGTAATAGCGCTCCACACCCGGGATGAGAGTGGAGTAGTCCGTCTGGTTCGTCTGCGGTTTCGCTTTCCAGTTCTGTTTGTAAACCGCCGTCAGCGCATTCGCAGTCGTCGTGACATCCGTGCTTACTACCGGACTGGGAACGAGCGCATGGATTTCCGGTTGGGCCAAATGTATAGTGCCGGTGACCTTGATCGCGCCGTTCAGATAATAACCATCTGAAGTGTGTGTGCCCGTGCTCGATGAGCCGATGCTCGATGCTCCGACTCCGCCAGTGGGGAGGCCGGTTACGGGGTCGATGACTGCCGCAGGGAGTATCAAGGTCCCGGCAGCCACACCACTGTCCACCAGCACGGAGTATTCAAGCACCACACCATCACCCGGCAGAAGATTCATCCCCTCGAAGCGGACATGGTGGCCGTCTGCATCGGGATAGGTCTGCAGCTTGCTAGAAGTGGTGCTGGTACTGGTGCCTAGTAGATGCGCGGTCCCGGTGATGAACGATGTGTGGTCCGGCAATCCGTCTTCAATGTACACGTCATTCGCCACGGACTTGCCGTTATTCGTAGCGAGTAAGAGGAACGTGAGCTTGTCTCCCGGCGCGATGGTATCGACCACGCTACTGCCGTCGGTCACTGTGGCCGTGACCTTGTCGCTGATCGTCTTCCACAGGATAAATTCGGGCTGATTGGCGACACTTCCCGATATGGGGACGCTGACGTCTCCCGAGTCCTGATGACTCAGCGTGGTTTCATGGGTGGTTTGTTGAATGAACCAAGTGAAGTCCGTCGGTCCCGGCGTTTGCGATGTCGTGCTTTGCGCCCTGTCGTACTTCAGCCTGAAGAGGTCGTACTGCGTGATCTTGGTCCCTGTGGGGTTGTAGGGGTTCGTGATCAGATCGGTATTGAAGAATGTCGCATAATAGTCGAAATCGCCGATCCTGGGAGCTTGGGTCGGATCCACCCATTGCGCCTGGAAGATGACATTGAAAGTGATCGAGTCGTGCGTGGTGCCGGCTGCTGTCAGCGAACCGAGATCAAGCAGGAGCTGCGGGGTTGACTGACCGGCGGCATAAACCAGCTCGGAAGCAATTGCCGAGCCGTCCGATCTCACTCCACCTACCCCCAATATCGTGGAGCCTAATGGCTTCGTATAGCTATCTGCAAATCGAGTGAACTGCGGCACGGTAATAACCGCTGCGGCATGTGCTACCGGTGCGCTGGTGAGATTGGCCAGCTTGAATTGGTAGGTGATTAGGCCACCCGGCGCGACCGTGGTGCTTTTTGCGGTAGCGGTGAAAGAAACCGGACCGCGCACCTCGCTAAGGACAAACGGCGAGCCACTGCTTTCACCCGTCGCGGAGTAGGGCGGTTGGAAGTCCGCGCCATATACCACGTAGTCGTTTGGAATCTGAATAGTCTCCTGCGTGCGTACCTTAGAGGTGATATGCAGCGTGAATGCAGCGGACAACGGCGCATTAGGATTGGGGTCCAGATCACCGGCATCCCAGACGATGCGTCCGTTGGCGGTGCTCGCGCTAGTCGGCACGTGGTATATGCCACCAAAACTGATTGACGGGTTATTGTGAGAATCCAAGGGGATGTCGCTGAGGTCAAACTGCTGATGGAGGTTGGTTTTGCTATCAAGGTAGTTCGGAAGCTTGGCGATGATCTTCAGGTTTCTCGCGGTGGCCGTTCCGCTGTTGATCACGCTTAATATGTAAGTGATGTCATCTCCGGCACGGACTACAGAACCGCGTAGCTTGTCCGATGTCGATGTGGCTTGCAGGCTGATCGATAACAACGCGCGGGTCAGCGCGAACGGTCCCAGCGCTGGCGAATACACGTTTGCCTGATTTGGAATGGTTGTAACCGTCCGGAAATAAATCGCGCTACCCGGCGGATAGAATGTGGTGTCCAGTGTATAGGTACCGGGTGTTGTCGCGCTTTCGGTCATCTTCGCGCCGTTGCCATCCGGTAGGTCTGTCCAGGTTGTCTTGTCAGGGCTGGATTGGATTTTCACTGAGAGCCCAGTGGTGGTGCCTGCGGAGAAATGGAGGATCGAGCCATTGTCCGTCGCTCCGGTGATGGCGATGCTCACGACAGGAACTGGAGTCAGAAGCAGGGCGTGTTGCGAGCCGCCGTTGATGTTGCCGGACGCCGCGATCTGTCCCTTATCGTTGATGCTGTTTCCCGGAACGTTGATCCTCAAGTTGGTGACACCGGAACCCGTGACAAGGAGAGATTCCAGATCGAACATCTTCCCGCCAGTGTAGAGGAAGGCGTGTTCGGTGGTGAGGGTGGGGGAGATCCTTGACATGCCGATGACATCACCGGAGGCATTGATGGCATAGCCATTGCTGATGGTACCACCGAGGGTGCCGAGGTCGGTCGCTTTCGTGCCTGTCCAGCGCACCGCATGAGAGGCGGCATCGTTGGTGAGGTCGGAATAGCCGGCGACCTGTCCGGAAGCGTTAATTGCATTTCCTGAGCCCGTGCTGCCGCCGAGCGTGCCGAGGCCCACCGCCGTAGTTCCTGTCCACCTTACGGCTTGAATGAGGATTGTGTTAGGAAACGGGAGAGTGCTAGAACCGGTGACTTGCCCGGAGTCGTTGATTCCCGATCCAAAACTTTGAGATCCTCCGGGGAGGGTGCCGAGATCAAGTCCGGTTGTGCCGCTCCAACGCACCGCGTGTGTGTTCGTATTTCCCGGCAAATCAGCCGTGCCAGCAACTTGTCCCGAGGTATTGATGGCATCGTACTCGTACGAATTGGGGCCGAGGACCACGCCCTTCGTGCCCGTCCAGCGGACCGCATGGCGTGCGCCGTTCAAGGTGTAAGCACCGGCCACCTGGCCTGAAGCGTTGATACTAGCACCGTAGCTATCGCTCCCATCAAGGACACCGAGATCCGTCGCTGTGGTGCCCGTCCAGCGGACCGCATGGGTGGCGACGTTGCCCGGGGTCATCATCGACGAGCCGCAGACTTGCCCGGAGGCATTGATTCCATACGCAGTGCTGACGTCACCCCCGAGCGTGCCGAGGTCAGTCACGGTGTATTTCGGCGCAGCCGCTAGGGCGTTGACCCAAGGTAATCCGAGTGCAAGAACGGCGAGATGTGTATAAGTCATGTTTTTCATGGATGCGGGGGAAAGGG
>JANXMQ010000013.1 GCA_025354565.1 Akkermansiaceae bacterium | reverse complement strand
ATTGGTAACGCGGTTTCCTCCGCGGATTTTGATGGGTTAGCTAACATAACTGCAACACTCGGTAGTTTCTACTGGCTAGGTTTTGAAACAACAGGTCTTTCACCTGATAAGAAGCGCCTTGCTTAGCACGGCGCACAACGTCAAAGCGCTCCCACGGGCGCTATTGGACAGTAACTGAAGTGAAATTGCAAAGCTTATGGCCCGTTGGGAGGCGCAACTTGTTCGACATCTTTTTCTGAGCTTTGTGCTGGGTAAGTTTTCAGCGCCTCTAATGCGGTCTCGACGGCTTTTCGTGAATCCTCAAACATGACAGGTGCGGATTTCCCTTGGGCGCGAAATTCTTGGTTCACTCTATCGAGATTAGATATTGTCTGCAAGGCGATCCGCAGCAGGGCCACGGATTCTGGGTCGTCCTTAAGCACTCCTCGATTGTGAAGGTGTGTTGCGAGACCTGCGAACAATCTGCTGTCGTTAAACAGAACTCCTTGCGCCATCGTCTTCTCTAGAACGTCGGCAGTTCGCGTCATTTTGGCCCTGGTCTTCACGCTGCCGATCGTGTATCCCCCGGCGAACCCCAAGACCAATGTAAATAAAATGGTTGTCAGATATTTTGCCATGATCCGCGTGAAGGAATTTGTGTCGAACAGTTTTATTATCCCACTGGCATATCGGATTGGTCTGATATGCGGCATCGGATTTCGTTGGCTAGGAAACCACGGATCTGATTTAAAGTCAAAGAAATATAACGGGATTTGGGCCATGCCGGTGCGGATCAAATTGATTTGGAGATCTTAAATATCAAATTGGGTTAGGATTCTCAATATCTATCAGTTTTATACGAGTAGGCAGGCTGATTGGGTTGGAGCATGGAACCGTCGGGTTGTTTTTAAAATTTTGCTGCTTTTGCTATTGACGTTCATCTGAACACATTTTAGAGGTGTTCTTATGAACTCGAACACAAGTTCGCGGTATCGAGCCAATCAACCCAAAGCCATCCAGCAAGGCGTTGCGGTGCCGGGGGGAACGGGTCTATACGCATGGACCAGTGATTTGGAGGCCTCGCGGGATGTTGCGGAAAAGGACCAGGCTTCTTTTGCGATGGTTCTGGGATGGATGGAGCGGTTCCGGGCATACATCGGTCTCGCGGCGGGGCGTGAGGCGTGTACCCGGTTTTGGAAGGAGCAGGTCAAATCAAAGCCACGCGAGAATTGGCAAATCGAGCAATGGGCGGTGGCGATTGGAGTTTGATTGACGATTGATGATTGTTGATTTTGGATTTTTGATTTGGAAGATATGAGATGAAACCTCAGGAACTGGAGAATCGGTTGATTGATTTTGCGGTGACGGTCATGGATGTGGCGGAAGCCTTGCCGAATACCAAGGCGGGCAACCACATTGCAGGACAGTTGATTCGTTCCGGGACTTCACCGGCACCGAACTACGGCGAGGCGAGGAGCGCGGAATCGAGGAAGGATTTCATCCACAAGATGAAGATTTCCCTCAAGGAATTGAGGGAAACGATGATCTGGCTCAAGATCATCTCGCGCAAGCGGATCGTCGCGGGTGAGCTCGTGAATGCTGCGGTCACGGAATGCGACGAGCTGATTTCCATCTTTGTGAGTAGCACCAGAACTGCCGATGGCGGCTGATGGTTCTTCAAAATCAACAATCAACAATCGGAGTTCATCAATCGTTAATCGATGGTTTTGTGAGCTGGGAATTGATTGATGAACGGGGTCGGGCCTAGATTTTTCAAATTCAAAGATGGAACAAGGTTAGGATGACATACTACATATTGTCTATCACTTTGAATTCGGTCACATTGAATTCGTTGAATTCGTGGGTGGAAAGGCGGCGGCGGAAGCAGGTGCCGTGACGCACGGAGCAGTTCGCTGCAGCACAGGAGGCGTTGCGGTCACTTGGAAAAAAGGCGTCCGAAAAATGACTTCTTCTTGGGAAGCGGCACGCTCGGGCGACCCGGCACCGTATAAGGAAAGATGCCGCCCGCGATGATGTGCGGAAGTAACTCCTCATGGGAAGTCTCGTTGAGGAACTCGAACTCGTCGCCGGTAATGCCGATGGCCATAAGAATGCCATAACGCTGGCCGAGTAGCTCGAAATGCACGGGATGGTCAGTCGGATGGGTGTAGAGCACCGCCTGCAACATCGAGTCGCCGAAGAATCCCTTGAGGTTCATGGTGTGGCCGACATCCAGTTGGGTTTGGCAGGTGTAGGGAGCGATGCGCGAGATGAAAGCGGCCATCTTGTGGTTGCGTTGCTTGGCGCACATCATCAGTTCGTAGTTGCCGAGGCTGTTGGGAATCTGGCCGACGTTCTTGCCGGTTAGTTCGGCGGTGATGTAAGCCTCGCCTGGAATCCAGTTCGGGAACATCAGGGCGTCGGCGGGGCCGCCAACCTCGAAAGGAATGTCGGAATGCCACACGTCATCGGCGGTGGGGCCGAAAAGTGCGCTCAGTGCCTCGGAACGCGCATCCCAGATGGCGCTCAATTCGTCGGATTTGGGTTCTTCGTCTGGCATGGTTAGAAGAGTGCGCGAGCAACGCCTAACATGTTATTCGATGACGAGTCGTGATGTTTTACGACTCGTCGCATAGCAAACTGATTTTTGTCGCTTCATCGGTGGAAACTGCGTGACTCAGCGTTTCTCGCCAAGGATAAATTTGCCGGGGAGTAACAATTTCGAGCGGTGATTTCGGGCGACGCGTGCGGGTCTAGTGGCGGAGGCTCGAGTCGGGGCGAGTGGAGACTCGCAAATGCGGATGCAAAGGGCCTGTCGCCGCAGGCGATCCCATCACTTCGCCTGATAGAGCCGCTCCAGCTCGAAGATCTTGTCCGTGAACTCCTGCGCCCCCTTGAGCTTGCCCTGCCGGGTCAGCACCGCCTCGAGCAAAGTGACAACGGAGATGCTCTCCGGGTCCAGGACATGGACCTGGCGGAGCGTGGCCTCGCACTCGTCCCAGTGGGCGAGCTGGCGGTGAAAGTCCGCCAGATTCCCCAAGACATCCGGGAAATCCTTCGGGCAGAGCGCCAGCGCGGGCGTGAGCTCGTGGATCGCTCCTTCGTAGTCCTTCTTGCTCGCCACCAGGAAACTGGCCCGGTCTTGCAGGCGGCGAACCTGGAGGGCCGCCGGGGTCGTGGCCTCCAGCTTCGGCAGATCATCGAGATTCGTCCTCGGCGTGCCGTCGTCCTTCGTCATCGGATCGAAGGCCCACATGCGGACCGCTGTACTCTCCGGGTGGAGTTTCCTCAAGTCTGACAGGTGCTGTTTCACGGACTCGATGTCACCTTGCTGGCGGGCGAGATCCATGCGGTGGTAGGCGGGATCCATCAGCGCGAGTTCGATCGGGTTGTGGGCCTGGGGCAGAGGAAAGGGGATCGGCTTCGCGGCCTTTACCATTTGATCCACCTGATCCACCAGCCCGGCCAGCGGCGACAGCAGGATCTTCGTCTGCCCGACGTCCATCACAATCCCGGCCTTCACCGCGACCAACTCGCCCTGTCGGTTCACCGCATAGCTGCCTTGGACGAAGCCAAGCCGCTGCTTCCCGGTCATGCCGGCGCCCAAGCTCATCACCCGGCGGTAGTCAACCTTGAGGAGATTGCCGCCGATCGTGCTGCGTTTCGCCATGACCGGGCCGATGATTGGCGGCATCGTGTCCTCCACCTTGACGAAGTTGGTGAGGCCGGCGATGGCGATGGACTCGCCGACTTCCGGCTCCTTGCGGGCTAGGAGCAGCCACTCCTTCGGCTTGTGCTTGAACTTCACCAGCGCCAGCTCGGGCTCGGGGAGGATCCCGAGAATCGTCCCCAGTGGCAGCATCTTGCCGTCCATGGTGAGGATCTGCGGCATGTTGGGCGTGGCCAGCGAACTCAAGTTGAGCAGCGCCAGACCATCGGCGGAGATGAACATTCCAATGTTGTGCCCGTATTCCGCGCCGGGCTCGGGATTGGGAATCTTCTCGCGGATCAACAGCATCGCGCCGGCCTTGGTGGCGGCGACCTCGGCGAGTGATGGTGGCTCCTTCTTCGTTTCCTCCGCCACCGTGGCGAGGGCAGGGCAGAGCCAGGCAAGCAGTGGCAGGAGCAGGGAACGGAGGGTTTGCGTTGTCATCAGGATGGGGGTAAACAAGCAGGCTATTTGCGCGGCGTGGTGTGTCAAGGCAACTGGCGTGACTCGTCTTTTGTGCTGAAATCAAAACCCTCCGCCGCAGAAATGGCGGCTTCCACCCGCTTCCCCCGGTCATGTGCGATCAGGAAATCTCTGGGTAACAGTTTAGCTGATTACTCTCACGATTTATCAGGGAAAATTTGTGCGTGAGCCTGACTCGCTGAGCCTGCGAACAAGGCCTGAAAAAGGTCGATGGTGTTGCCCTCTTGGAGCTTCATGGTCTCGGCGAGGCTGCTG
>JANXMQ010000247.1 GCA_025354565.1 Akkermansiaceae bacterium | reverse complement strand
CGACTGCATCATCGTGGACGAGTGTCACCGCGGATACCTGCTAGATCGCGAGCTTTCCGAAACGGAGATGACCTTCCGCAGCTTCGATGACTACGTTTCAAAATACCGACGTGTGCTCGATTACTTCGCCGCCGTGAAAATCGGCCTCACCGCCACCCCGGCGCTGCACACCACCGAGATCTTCGGGGCTCCGGTTTTCACTTACAGTTATCGCGAAGCCGTGATCGACGGCTTCCTCGTGGATCACGAGCCACCTTTCAAGATCAAGACCGAGCTTTCCGAGCAGGGCATCGTCTGGAACGCGGGCGACAAAGTCGAAATCTACAAAAGTGACACCTCCGAGATCGAGCTCCACACCACTCCCGATCAAATCACCATCGAGATCGAGAACTTCAACCGCAAGGTCATCACCGAGCCCTTCAATCGCGTCGTCTGCGAATACCTCGCCAAGGAAATCGACCCCGCGGCACCCGGTAAAACCCTCATCTTCTGCGCCACCGACGTCCATGCCGACCTTGTCGTGAAACTTCTCAAACAAGCCTTTAAGGAGCAATACGGCACCGTGGATGACGACGCCGTCATCAAGATCACCGGCACCGCCGACAAGCCGCTCAAGTTGATCCGCCAATACAAGAACGAGATCTTTCCGAACGTCGCCGTCACCGTGGACTTGCTTACCACCGGCATCGACGTCCCGAAAATCAGCAACCTCGTTTTCCTCCGCCGCGTCAACAGCCGCATCCTTTTCGACCAGATGATGGGCCGCGCCACCCGCATTTGCCCCGAGATCGGCAAGGAATCCTTCCGCATCTTCGACGCCGTCGGCATTTACGAATCCATCCAAGGCGTCACCGCCATGCGGCCCGTCGTAGTCGATCCGTCCATCAGCTTCACCCGGTTGACGCAGGAACTTTGCCACGCCCCCAGCGAGGAAGCCCGCGCCTTGGTTCGCGACCAACTCGTCGCCAAGATCCAGCGGAAGAAGCGCTACCTCAGCGAGACCGCCAGACAGGACTTTGAAACCGCCGCCGGAATGCCGCCGGATGTCTTCATCGCCCATCTCCGCGCCATGCCGCTCGCGGAAGTCGCCACATGGTTCACCGGAAATCCCGGCCTCGGTGAAATCCTCGACCGCAAAAACGACGGCCCGTCCCAGCCCGACTTCATCTCCCATCACCCGGACAAACTACGCGAGGTGACTCAAGGATTCGGCACTACCGACAGGCCCGAGGACTACATCGAAGCCTTCAAGAACTTCGTTAATTCAAGCGGCAACCAGATCCCCGCCCTCGTCACTGTCGTCACCCGTCCGCAGGAGCTCACCCGCAAGCAGCTTCGCGAGCTGCAATACGAACTCGATCAGGCCGGTTTCACCGAAAGCAACCTCACCGCCGCGTGGAGCAAGATGAACAATCATCAAATCGCCGCCAGCATCATCGGCTACATCCGCCAAGCGGCCATCGGCGATCCGCTCATCCCGTTCACCGAGCGCGTGGACCATGCCCTGCAAGCCATGCTCGCCACCCGCAACTGGACCACTCCCCAACGCAATGGCTTAAAAAACTCGCTGCCCAGACGAAGGCGAACCGCATCGTGGACCGCGCCGCACTCGACGACCAGAACCTCATCTTCAAACGCGAAGGCGGCGGCTTCAAGCGCCTCAACAAGATCTTCGACGACAAGCTCGACCAAGTCCTCAAGCACTTCAATGATTCCGTCTGGCCGCAGGCCCAATAGCTCTTCTCACTGACCACTCGCCTCTTCTCACTCTTTTCAATGACCCACGACATCGTCCAAAAGCTCTGGAACTTCTGCAATGTCCTCAAGGACGACGGAGTCACCTACCACCAATACGTCACCGAACTCACCTACATCCTCTTCCTCAAGATGGCGGAGGAAACCGGCACCGAGGCCCAGATCCCCAAGGGCTACCGCTGGGCCGATCTCGAAGCAAAGAGCGCCCCGGAGCGGCTGGAGTTCTACAAGATCGCCCTCATCCACCTCGGCAGCCATGGCTCCAGCCTCGTGAAGGAAATCTTCGCCAACGCCAGTTCCTTCATCAAGAAACCCTCCACGCTCTCCACCCTCGTCAGCGACATCGGCAAGCTCGACTGGTATTCCGCCCGCAAGGAAGGTCTCGGCGATCTCTACGAAGGCTTGTTGGAAAAGAACGCCAGCGAGGTGAAATCCGGCGCGGGCCAATACTTCACCGTCCGCGCCCTCATCGACAGCATGGTCCACGTGATGAAGCCCACGCTCGACGACATCATCCAGGACCCCGCCGCCGGCACTTGCGGTTTCCACATCGCGGCGAACCACTACCTCCGGACCCACAACGACTTCGATTCCCTCACCGAAGCCAAGCAGAAGAAATACCGCAGCGGCACCTTCTGCGGCATGGAACACGTGCAGGACACCCACCGCCTCGCGCTCATGAACCTCATGCTCCACGGCATCGAGAACGGCGTCCGTTATGGCGACACTCTATCCGAAGACGGCGCTGCCCTGCCCAAGGCCACGCTCATCCTCACCAATCCACCCTTCGGCACCAAGAAGGGCGGCGGACTGCCCACCCGCACCGACTTCACCTATCCCACCAGCAACAAGCAATTCTGCTTCGTCCAGCACATCTATCGCTACCTCCTGCCCGGTGGCCGCGCCGCTGTCGTGCTGCCGGACAATGTCCTGTTCGAATCCGGCGTTGGCAAGGACATCCGCCGCGACCTGATGAACAAGTGCAACCTTCACACCATCCTCCGCCTGCCCACCGGCATCTTCTACGCCCAAGGCGTGAAAACCAACGTCCTCTTCTTCACCCGTGGCAAGACCGAGAAGGGCAACACCAAGGAAGTCTGGGTCTATGACCTCCGCGCCAACATGCCGCAATTCGGCAAACGCACCCCGCTCACCCGCGAGCATTTTTCCGATTTCGAGAAAGCCTACGGCAACGATCCGTTAGGTGGCCCCGCCGCCCTCAAAAAACGCAAGGACACCGGCGAATCCGGCCGCTTCCGCAAGTTCACCCGCGAGTGGATCGCCGGACGCGACGACTCCCTCGACATCTCCTGGCTCAAGGACGACAGCGCCGAATCCAGCGCCGACCTCCCGGAACCCGCCATCCTCGCCGCCAGCGCCATGGAGGAAATGGAATCCATCATGGAAGATCTGCGGGGAATTCTGACAGAACTAGAGGAGGAAGTGGAGGAGGTGGGAGTGTGAATGACGAAATCCGAATGGCCAATCCTCCAAAATCCTCCTTGACCATCTGGGCTCCCGTGGCATTCTTTGTCCATGACATTCCCGTGTCGCAATTTGCGGCACGTATGAACTTCCCGGGGAGCACTGCAAGGTGCTCCCCGTATTTTTTACCCTCATGAAACTCCGCCTCTTCATCGACTTCTGGAACTTCTCTCTCAACTGGAACGACCGCTCCGGTGGCGCGCAATGCGATTGGTCACGACTTCCGCTCGTTCTCGCACAGGAGGCTCAAACCTTGCTTGGCAACGCCGGTTTGGGAAACCTGTCACTGGAAGAAACCCGCGTCTATGCCTCCTACGAGCCCGGTCGCGAAGCCAAACTCAAAGGCTGGCGCCACAACTTTCTCGACAAGCAACCTGGTATCCGTGTCTTCGCTGTCGAACGTCATTGGAAGAAACACACCATCCACTGCCGCGCCTGCGGAACGGATTTCGCCACCTGCCCGAGTTGTAGGGCCGACCTCGGCCGAGCTGCTGAGAAAACCGTCGATTCCCGGATCGTCACGGATATGCTCAGCCTCTCTTGGGAAGGTGCCTACGATATCGCCCTCCTCCTCAGCAGCGACCGCGATTTCATCCCAGCCGTGGACCGACTCCAGTCCAAGAACTTCAAAGTCCTCAACGCCACCTGGCGCGGCCACGGCCACGAACTCGCCAAAGTCTGCTGGGCGTCCTTTGAACTCGATTCCGTGATCCAAAAGCTGAAAAGGTAATGAATGGCGAGATCCGAATGACGAATGACGAATTGCCGGAGGGGTGGCAGTCATGCGCACTCGGCGATGTCGTTGATTACGGAAAGACCCGGAAAGCCGAACCCAGCAAAATCTCAGCCAAGTCGTGGATTCTAGAGCTTGAGGACATCGAGAAAGACACATCCCAGTTGCTTTCTCGTGTTACATTTGCGGAAAGAAAATCGAAGAGCACAAAGAACCGCTTTGAAACTGGGGATGTCCTCTATGGAAAGCTCCGTCCCTACCTGAACAAGATCCTCATCGCTGACCAACCCGGCTATTGCACAACTGAAATCATCCCGCTTCGAGGTAACGGCACGCTTGAAAACCGTTATCTCTTCTACTGGTTGAAACACCCGACTTTTCTCGACTACGTCACAGCCGTCAGTCACGGTCTGAATATGCCACGCCTTGGCACCGAAGCAGGAAGAGCGGCGCCCTTCATCCTCGCCCCCCTCGCCGAGCAAAAGCGGATCGCGGACAAGCTGGAGGTGCTGCTGGGTCGGGTGGACGCCTGCCGCGCCCGCCTCGACCGCGTCCCCGCCCTCCTCAAACGCTTCCGCCAATCCGTCCTCGCCGCCGCCACGAGTGGCCGCCTAACGGAGGAATGGAGAATGACGAATGGGGCGAATGACGAGTTGCATAATGTCGAAATTGAATTTGAAGACGCAACACTCACGCTTCCGTCTACATGGAAAGTAACTCGTGCTGATGCAGTTTGCTCATCAGTCCGAGATGGCACGCATGACACACCAAAGTATGTGAAATCTGGAATACCGTTGGTTACTTCAAAGAACATACGCCCAGCAGGCATTGACTTTGAAGGCGCTCAACAAATTTCCCAAGATGATCACCGTGAAATTTCAAAACGATCAAAGGTTGACATTGGTGACGTTCTATTCTCCATGATCGGTAGCGTGGGGCATATATGCATAGTGGAAACCAGGCGGGAGTTCAGCATTAAAAACGTGGGACTGTTTAAGAATAACCCAGGGACAGTCTTGCCTCAATATATGTTTTACTGGCTACAAGGGCCGCTGTTTAGCCAATGGTTGGACCCGAGACTTCGGGGTGGAAATCAAAAATTCGCTTCGCTTGGGTTGCTTCGCGAATCTCCCGTTTTTCTCCCACCTCTATCCGAGCAACAAGAAATCGTCCGCCGGGTCGAAGACCTGTTCGCCTTCGCCGACCGGATCGAAGCCCGCCTCGCCACCGCGCGAAAGACCGTCGAGCGCCTCACCCCGGCCACTCTCACCAAAGCCTTCCGCGGCGAACTCGTCCCCCAAGACCCCAACGACGAACCGGCGGCGGCGATGTTGGAACGCCTTCGCTCAGGTGTCCCCGAGGGGGGGGGAAGTAGCCGCAAATCCAAAGCAGGAAAACGATAAGCCAAAGATGAAAACGTCACTGACACACCGCCCCGAAACCCGAACTGTAACGGATCTCATCAACCTGCATAAGAGCGGGTTTCTGAATTTGAATCCTGGTTTCCAGAGGCAGTCTGTTTGGAAAGTTGGCGACCGACAAAAACTCATTGAGAGCATCCTACGCAATTATCCGCTTCCCGCAGTGTTCTTCTATCGGCGGGAGCATGAGGGGCACATCTATTACGATGTGATCGACGGAAAGCAACGGATTGAATCGATTCTGATGTTTACGGGCGAGATGAAAGGACGCTTCGAGTTGAAGGGCCAAATGCCGGGAAGTGATCAGGTCGAATTGATCGACTGGCGGAAATTAAAGAAAAAGCAGCAACAGCATCTCATTTCCGGTTACCGGCTTTCGGTTATCGAAGTCGATGGCGATATTGGAGATATTATCGATGTCTTTGTGCGAATCAATTCGACCGGAAAGGCGTTGACCCCTCAGGAAAAGAAAAACGCGAAATACTTCAATAGCAACTTTCTCAAAGCGGCCAACAGGATGGCTAAAAAGTTTGAGAAGCTGCTGATCAGCATGGGTGTCATGAGCAGCACCCAAGTCAGCCGCATGAAACACGTTGAGCTGATGTGCGAGTTGATGCTGTCGGCGCATCAAGGGGATGTCATCAACAGGAAGACAGCGCTCGACCGCGTCATGGTGAGTAATTCGTTCACGCCTGCCGTGACAACAAAGCTATCCGCTCAGGTGACGACCAGCCTGAACCGCGTGCATAAGATGTTCCCAAATCTGAAAACAACAAGGCTTCGGAACCTTGCGGATTTCTATTCGTTAGCTGTTCTGGTCGGCAAGTTCGAGTTGGAGGGCTTGATTCTGACTAACCCTCGTCGCAACAAACTTGCTTGGGATCTTCTTGAAGCGTTCGCGGTCAACGTGGACCAAGTTCGTGAGAACCGAAAGAAAATGAACGCTAGCCAACCCGATGAGGAAATCTATCGAGATTACCTCCTGACGACATCACAGGCCAGCGATGACGTGAGCCAACGCCGCAAACGGGAAGGTCACTTGCGGGAGATCCTCGGAAGCCTCTTTGCAACGAAAGATTCGCAACGCGGATTTTCTGCGGAACAGCGGCGGGTCATCTGGGGCACTTCTGCTGAGAGAAAATGCAAGGATTGCTCCCGAAAACTTTCTTGGGACGACTTCACCATCGACCATATCGATCCTCACAGCAAAGGCGGAAAGTCTCGACTCGATAACGCTGCGTTAATGTGTCAGTCATGCAATTCGTCCAAGGGAAATCGATAGCAGTTTTTGAAATGTGCCAGACATGATCGACATCATTGCCATTGAAGGCCGCACCGACGAAGGGAACGGCATCAGCCGCCCTTTCCGTTGCCTCGGCGACGATGACGCTCGCTATTTTGTGAAACTCAAGAATGCCGGATACACGCAACTGGTGAAAGAGTGGATCGCAGGAAGGCTGGCTCAGGAGATGGGGCTGCAAGCGGCGGAGATTCGGCAGGTTCGCATCTCCAAGGATCTGGTGGCGGGAAACGAGGAGTTCGAGCGGGAACTCGGTGATGGCATCGCATTCGGCTCGCGGCGGGTGGAACCGGCGGAGCGACTGGCGTTGGCGTTCGTCCGGGAAGATCCCGACGGTGTGCTTTCCCTGATTCTGCTTTTCGACTGGTGGATTCGGAATTGCGACCGCGTTCTCACGGAAACCGGAGGAAACCCCAATCTGCTTTGGGAACTCGATCCGGGGCGGGTGGTGGTTTTCGACCACGACAATGCTTTCGACGATGACTTCGGTGCGACTCATTTCTGGCGGTTCCACGCCCTCCGGGGGCATTTGAGCGCATGGGACACCGACAAGCGGGTGGAAATGACCGCGTGGCTGGCAACCGGCGAAGCGTGGATCGACCGGCTTTGGAATGAACTCCCCGAGGAATGGTTGATCGATTCTTACGGAGATCCACGTTGCACGCTGGACAAAGACGGCTTGAAGGCTGTGCTATCTTCCCATCAAACCGACCCGGACTTCTGGTCCCTTCCCACTTTAACCGCACCATGAAACGCACCTACGATTTTGCCACGATTGGCTTCCGTCCCTACGCGGAGACGGAGGAATTCGTGACTATTGGTGTGGTCGCGCTGGACGTTGCCGCACGGCACTTTGATTTCATCCTTCAAAAAGCCCAGAAAACCGGGCGCGTGCTCGGGATGTTTCCGGCCATCGAAAAGACGCTCTATCGCGAGGCGAGAAACAAGCTTGAAGCGGAATTCGATGGAATTCGCCAAGCGGTGAACGGTCTCGGCGTGGAAGTGCCGCTTTTCCCGCCCTTCCGTGAAAAAGAGAATGGTCTCTTCGCCGCGATCACCAGCCCGCGTGAGGGGGTTTTCTGCTTTCCTGTGAAGGGCCGGAGAATGGCTGAGGACATGAAAACGGTGCTGGAGAAGCTGAAGGCGCGATTCATCGACCAAGACGGCTTTACAATTCATCAGGCTGCCGAACAGCAAATGGCAAAAGCCCTGCGTCGCGTACTCGAAGATGCCAAAATACTCCCGGCGTACGCCAAGGATGTGAAAATCGGGCCGGAGGAATACCACGTCATTTTCACGCTGGCCCATCTCACCGGCGACCGCCGCGCAGACCGTGCCCTCCGTCCGTTGAACTTCGACCTTCCCACTTCCACCGACATCTTCAACCACGGCGACGAGTGGACTCAGAAGATAAAACGGCTTAGGCAGCTAGGTTTCCGTCCCGACCGCTGCCTCGTCACCGCCCGTGAACCGAATGAGGAAGCCGGACTCCGGCGGAACGCATTCCTTCAGATCCAGAAGGAGCTACTCAACGATGACTTCGTCTTTGTCGGCGAGTTTGAAACCGACAAGG
Source organism: Akkermansiaceae bacterium (assembly GCA_025354565.1). GTDB lineage: Bacteria > Verrucomicrobiota > Verrucomicrobiia > Verrucomicrobiales > Akkermansiaceae > Luteolibacter. The sequence goes on along the minus strand of JANXMQ010000247.1, from coordinate 63,831 downwards.
TGGTGGATTTCGCCCGCCTGCCGGAAGCACCGGATTTGAAGCTGGCTTGATAGTGGTCAGGCGTGACGGGATTTCTTTTCTCCCGCTGCTCGGAATTCTTGGTATGCCTTGTTCCAAATGACTCTTGGATAGGCCTTTTTGACAGATTCAAGAAAGTCCGGGCGATTCAAAGTTTCGAAAGTTGCCTCCTTGTAGGTGACCTCCAAGGACATCCCGCGGATCAGCTTGTCGGTGCTGGGGAACACGCTTTCCAAGACATGCAAGGGGTAGGTAGTATTCGACCACTTGCTGGCGGGACCGGTGAGCTTCATTTCCACCTACTGAAGATAGGGCTCGAACACCCGGACTTGGCGCACGACATCAAATTTCACCGGGGGGCCATCGTGATGGCTTTCTTGACCTCCTCAAAATTAGAAGCATCAACCATGTTGATTCCCAGTTCGTGGGGAAGGTGAGCGATTTCCATGGAGGTCTCGGGATTGGTCTCGGCGCACATCGCCTCGTCTCTCGTGGCGGGACAAAACCGGATGGCAAAGGCCTCCACCTGCGCGGGCGAGAGTTCGACCGCATTCGGCGTTTCATCGCTGTGAGGTTCATCCTCCAGATAGTGAGCGACGGTGCCGCCTTTTTTGCGGGCGTAGGGGAGGTTGGCCGCGTCCTCGAAGAATGCCCGGACTTCTGCATGGAGGGTGCTTTGATTGTTAGCGATTTCCAATGTAGCTGCCCTGCTCATCGCCCTTCCGTGGGACAGACAGCGATTGGATTTCTCCCTAGCATCGACGACGGATGCGCTCGAATTTTGAGGCTCTCATGAGAAAGCTGTCCGATTGATGATCCCCGGGAAAAAACCCTAAAACCCAGAGGGAAGCTCAATCGGGCCGCCTGTTGTATCGCGACGCCGGAAAAAGCACTGCCCATGACTCCGGTCAAACGATTTTCCCGGAAAAATCCTAGCCGTCGGAAACTCAGAAAAATCGTCCATAAAACCGGATTTTTCTCCTAGCCCGTGGCGGAAACCCATCTACTCTGCCGCGGCGTGAGAAACGCTGCGCAATCCCCATGAATCTGACACTCAAAGTATGGCGGCAGTCCGGACCCAAGGCCAAAGGGAAAATCGAAACTTACGCTGCGAAGGACATCCCCGCCGAGGCGTCGTTCCTAGAGATGCTGGACATCGTCAACGAGGGCTTGATCGTCAGCGGCGGCGAGCCGATCCAGTTCGACCATGATTGCCGCGAGGGGATTTGCGGCACTTGCTCGCTGACCATCAACGGCATCCCGCACGGCAGGGAGCGGGGGATCACGACCTGCCAAGTTCACATGCGGAAATTTTCCGATGGCGACACGATCTGGATCGAGCCGTTCCGGGCGAACCCTTTTCCGGTCATCCGCGACTTGATCGTGGACCGAGGTGCCTTCGACCGCATCGTCGCAGCGGGTGGCTACATCGACGTCCGCACCGGCTCCAGCGTCGATGCCAACGCGATCCCGATTCCCAAGAAAGATGCGGATGCCGCCTTCGATGCTGCTGCCTGCATCGGTTGCGGGGCCTGCGTGGCGTCTTGTAAAAACGCCTCCGCCATGTTGTTCGTCGCAGCCAAGGTTTCCCACCTCGGTCATCTGCCGCAAGGCCAGCCAGAGCGTTCAAAACGCGTGCTCGCCATGGTTCGGCAGATGGATGCGGAAGGGTTTGGAAATTGCACCAACCAGTATGAATGCGAGGCTGCCTGTCCAAAGGAAATCAGCGTCGATCACATCGCCCGTATGAACCGGGATTATGCCAAGGCGGTGCTCGTCGAGCAGTTAGTGTGACCCAACGCAGGGATGGGCTAGATCCAAACCAGCGCCTCAGCCAGCGTCCCGACGACATGATCCGCGCCGTGGGTGGTTAGTGCGGTGGTGCTGAATTGGCCGGTGGCGACCGCGAGGCAGCGAGCGCCGATGGCGTGGGCGCAGGCGATGTCTTTTGGCGTGTCGCCGATGACCAGGGTTTCCTCCGCGCCAAAAGCCCGCCCCGTATGGGCGGCGGCACGTTTCAGGGCGATGGGACCGAGGCGGTTTCGGTCGGCATGATCGCAGCCGTAGGCACCGAAGGGAAAATAGGTGGCAAGGCCGAAGTGGCGCATTTTGCTCGCCGCGCCGCCCGCCGTGTTGCCTGTTAGCAAGCCAAGCGTGGCGTCGGGACGCGTGGTAAGTTCTTCTAACATTTCAATCACGCCTGCATGAACCCGGCCGGGAAAATTGCCGTTTGCCAGATTCCAGTCCAGCCGGGCTTGATAAACTTCGAAGTAACCGGCGATGCGTGCCGGCGTCGGTTCGATTTCAAAATGGGCATGGATGTTCGCGATGATACCAAGATCCGTGCTGCCTGCGAGGTCGAGCGCCGGGCCATCATGGCCGAAGACTTCCCGGGTCGCCTCAATCAAAGCCGCCATCCCAGCACCGCCGGTGTCAACCAGCGTGCCGTCGATGTCGAATAGATAGAGCATGGATCGTGGCGGTGGTTTTCAACCGCCAAGCCGATGTGCGATCAAGGCATGGCGGTTGAAACCGCCGCCACGCCCGATAGGAAATCACGCTTGGGGAGTCTCTGCTTTTTCTTCGGCAGTAGCCGCAGTTGCTGCTGCGTCTGGAGCCTCATCTGGCACCTCGTCCGGGATGTCTTCATCGTGGATTTCCTCTTCCTCGAAGTCGTCTTCCTCCATCAGTTCGCCGTGGAAGAGGTGGAACTTGCGCTTGCGCTGGTGGGCGGGCAGGGGCGAGAGAATCATGGCGACGGCACGTCCGTTGAGACGCGGAGCCTGATCGACTTGAGCCATGGATTTGAGATCTTCAATGATGCGGTTGAGCACGACGAAGCCGAGATCCTTGTGGGCGTTTTCCCGCCCCCGGAACTGCAAGACAAAGCGGCACTTGTGATTCGTGTCGAGGAATCCTTCGGCACGACCGAGCTTGATGTTATAGTCGTGCTGGCCAGTGCCGACGCGGAATTTCACTTCCTTCATGCGGGTGGCGCTTTTCGATTTTTGCTTTTTCAGCTTGGCCTGCTCATACTTGTATTTCCCGTAATCGACGATCTTGCAGACCGGTGGGTCCACTTGACCCGCGATCTCGACGAGGTCGAGTCCCAGCGACTGGGCTTTGGCGAGCGCCTCGCGGGAACTCATGACGCCGAGTTGCTCGCCGGTGGCGAGGACGACACGGACTTTCGGGGCGCGGATGCGGTCGTTGATCCGCGTCATATCGCGGAAACGACCCCTGTTTTGGTCTCTTTGTGGCTTAGCGATGGTATTGTCCTCCAGTGGGTAGATGCGACGCGCCAGCGCACGGACGGACAAAGCCGCCGCACAAATCCGGTGCGAAGAGGGATGCGGAACGATGGACCAAGCGCCGGATCATAGATCGGGAACAGCGAATGGTGACCGATCCGGAATGTGATCGGTTAGGAGGGGCAGCGTGTATCGTTCCAAAAAAATCATTGGGCGGCTGGGGGCCGAAATCGTGGCGCTCTTACGGACGGGGAAAAAATTTCACCGAAGTCGTAATAACGTCTGAGGCGATTTAATACCCGAGAGTCCTGCTTCCGGCAAGCCTGATTTTTCGGATTATCTTTCCATCATCTTGTCACTGCGGACTCCCCGCCTTTTTGGCGTGAGCGGTTTTCAACAGCGAGTTATGCCTAGTAGATAACGCGATCGTGTAACCGGCGGGTTTTGACTCGCTCTCAGGGGCTTCCTAATCTAAGTATTTGTCGTTTTTCCATGATCTCCCCCCACCGACAAAATAACTTTGATCTTATCCGCCTTCTCGCAGCGGCACAGGTCGTAGTGGCGCATGTGATTGGGCATACGCCGCTGGTGAAGACCTTGCCCATTTGGGGAAAACAGCTTTTCGACGCGCTGATGCTGCTGCCGGGTGTGCCGATTTTTTTTGTGATCAGCGGGTTTCTGATCACAAAATCCTACAAGAAAAATCCGGACGATCTCAAGGGCTACTTCTGGCGACGCGGCCTGCGGATCTTTCCCGCGCTTTGGGTTTGTCTGGCGGTGACCGTGGCGGCGCTGGGGATCTTCGGATTTCTGGAATCTGGCTTTGTGTCCTCGCCCGTGTTCATGGCGTGGCTGGCCGGGCAGGTGAGTTTTTTCCAGTTCTACAATCCCGAGCATTTTCGCGGTTTCGGTAATGGCGTGGCGAACGGCGCGTTGTGGACGATCACGGTGGAGCTCCAGTTCTATCTGTTTATTCCAATGTTCTGTTACCTAACGGACCGGAGGAGTTTGAATAAAATCATCACGCCTTCACTGTTTTTCGTGTCGTTCGTGCTCTACTGTATCTTGGACAGTCAGGTGAACGGACCAGGCGGGTTCACGGGCGCGCCGATGGTTTTTAAGCTGCTTCAAGTCACGCTTGTGCCGCACCTGTGGATGTTCCTGCTAGGTATCCTGATCCACCGGCATTTCGAGAATCTCAAGCCATGGATCGAGGGGAAATTCCTGCACTACTTCGCAGGCTACGTCGTTTTCATGGCCTTGCAGCATTTCCTTGTGGCGGACCGCTCGCTGCCGTTTTACCTCGCCTATCTGCCGTCGCGAACGATCCTGGCCCTCGCCACCATCGCCGGTGCATTCAGCTTCCGCCCACTATCGAATCGCCTGCTGGGTGGGACTGACATTTCCTATGGCATCTATATCTATCACGCAGTGGTGATCAATGTCTTTATGCAGCTTGGCATGCTCACGTCGCTTGGTTCCGCGGTGCTGGTTTACGTCGTTTCCATTACCGCCGCATTGCTGAGTTGGCACCTGATCGAAAAACCGGCGCTGGCCTGCAAATCGCTCTCACCGGTATCTCTGTGGAGCCGACTGCGCCAACGGGCGTAGCCATAAGGATTTGGGATCTGCGCTCGCTAGTGGATGTTCCAGCACGTTTTTAACCGCCTCGCCGGTGCAGGGTGAGGGGAGGAGAAAATTGCGGTCGATTTCAAAGGCTGCCAGCGCGTCGCGGATGGCCTCGCGGACGGAGATGGCGAGCATCAGCGGGGGTTCGCCGACGGCTTTGCTGCCGTGGATGGTGTTGGCTTGGGTGGCTCCAGTGAGGAGCGCGATGCGGAAGTCCGGCGGGGCGTCGCTGAAGGCGGGGATGGCGTAGGTGCTTGCGCTGTGGGTGAGGAGCTTGCCTGCGGGATTCCATTTCAACTCCTCGGTGGTGAGCCAACCCATGCCTTGGACGAAGCCGCCCTCGATCTGACCGCGGTCGATGGCGGGGTTCAGGGAATCGCCGACATCGTGAAGAATATCGACCCGACGGACGTGATGGTTGCCGGTGTAGCCGTCGATTTCCACCTCACTCACAGCCGCGCCAAAGGCGAAATAGTGGAAGGGCTTGCCCTTGCCGACGGCCCAGTCCCATTCGAGATCCGGTGTGGCGTAGAAGCCCGCGGCGGAAAGTTGCAGGCGGCGAGTGTAAGCGAAAGCTGCTAGTTTTTCAAAGGGGATAGAATTTCCTGCAGCCCCCTGGACCAGCCCTGCTTCGAAGCGGATGGCGGACTCGGCGCATTGAAGCATTTCCGCAGCGAGGGTGACCAGGCGGTCGCGAAGCTGGCAGCAGGCATCGGCAACAGCCATGCCATTCAAGTCCGAGCCGGAACTGGCGGCGGTGGCGGAGGTGTTAGGCACCTTGTCGGTGCGGGTGTGCATGAGCCGGATGCGGGCGGCGGGCAGGCCGAGCTCGCGCATGGCGATGCCGAGGATCTTGGTGTGAAGCCCTTGGCCCATCTCGGTGCCGCCGTGGTTCACTTGCACCGAGCCATCGGCATAAATGAGGACAAGCGCTCCGGCTTGGTTGTAGTGTTTGAGAGTGAAACTGATGCCGAATTTTACCGGCGTGATGGCGAGGCCGCGCTTGGTGTTAGCGTGGGCGGCGTTCCAAGTGGCGATGGCGGCGCGGCGCTTGGAAAAATCTGAGGATGTTAGTAATTCCTGCCAGATGCGGGCGATGCGGTTGCCGACGATTTCCTGACCGTAGTGGGTGGTGTTAGTTTCACCATTGCCCTGATAGAAATTGCGTTCACGGACTTCCTCGGGCGGGAGCGAGAGCTGGCTGGCGATGCGACCGATGATTTCCTCGATCACTAACATCCCCTGCGGTCCGCCGAAACCACGGAAGGCGGTGTGCGAGGTGACGTGGGTTTTCGCGACGCGGCCCTGAAAGCGGACGTGGGGGATGTGATAACAGTTATCGAGGTGGAAGAGCGCGCGGTCGGTAACGGGAAGCGAGAGATCGAGCGACCAGCCGCCATCGGAAACTAGCTGAATGTCGGCGGCGTGGAGGCGGCCATCCGGGTGATAGCCGACGCGGTATTTCGCGAAAAACGGATGGCGCTTGCCGGTGGATTCCATGTCGTGATCGCGGTCGAGCTGATGGCCCACGGCTTTTCCGGTGACGAGGGCGGCGAGGGCGCAAATGGCGGCCCAAGCATTGCCTTGCGTTTCCTTGCCACCAAAGCCACCGCCCATGCGCGGGGCCTCGACGACGACGCGGTGGCGCGGCAGACCGAGGACTTCGGCGACGATGGTTTGGATTTCCGACGGATGTTGGGTGGAACTGCTGATGTGGACACCGCCCTCGCCATCAGGTGCGGCCCATGCGGCTTGGGTTTCGAGGTAGAAATGCTCTTGGCCACCGATGTGGAATTCGCCGTCTAGCAGCCTTGGGCTTTCTCGCAAGGCGGTTTCGATTTCCCCCCTGACCAGGAAATGTGGCTCGGTGTGGAATGAATCGGCGGCGATGGCGGCGGGGATGCCGAGGATGGGTGTTAGAGGGGCGTATTCGATGACGATGAGGTCGGCAGCAAGACGGCAGGCTTCCGGCGAATCGCCGATCACGGCGGCGATCACTTGGCCGTGGAACTCGACCGTATCCGTAGCGAAAAGCGGCTCGTCGTGACGGGCGGGGCCGGTGTTGTTGAGGCCGGGAATATCGGCGGCGGTTAGAATAGTATGGACTCCGGGGGCGGCGAGGGCTGCCGAGACATCGACGCGAGTCAGAGTGGCATGGGCGTGGGTGGAACGCACCGGAAAAACTGATAGAGCGCCTTGGCGGATCGCCGTGTCATCGACATAAAGCGCCTTCCCGGTGACGTGGCCGACGGCGCTTTCATGAGGCATGTCGTGGCTGGAATGGTTGGGAAATGTGGTGTCAGCGAACGGGGCGATGCGGTCGTCGGAGTCTGCGGCGATGAATTTCCGGAAAAGATCGCGGATGAGGGATTGCCGATAGATCGCTGTGCCGCGCAGATCCGTTAGAGGAGAAAATTCGGAATCTAGCAGGGCCAGGATTTCGGCTGTGGCGGCGAGCGGTTGGCCAAGCAGGGCGGCTTCCGTTTTGACCGCGCGGGCCGGAGTGGCGGCGACTCCACCGTAGGCCAGCCGGGCTTGGGTGACGATCCCGTGGGCATCGGTGGCGATGCGGAATGCGGCGGAAACGGTGGAGATGTCCATTTCCCGGCGTTTCGAGACTTTGAAAAATTCGCAACGTCCCGGCAGACCGCGCGGCAGGACGATGGCGGTCATGATCTCGTCGGGCCGCATGACGGTCTGGCGGTAGCCGGTGAAAAAATCCACGAGGGGAACGGTCCGTTCGCCCGTTAGAGAGGCCAGCACTACGGCGGCGTCCAAAGCTAACAGGACCGGCGGCGAATCGGCGATAGGGGAGGCGGTGACGAGATTTCCGCCAAGTGTCGCACGGTGGCGGATCTGGCGGGAGGCGAAGAGTCGGAGCATGTGGTCGATGGCAGGAAACTCGCCTGCTAGAGCGGCCTCGACATCGGTGAGCGGGGCGGCGGCACCGATTCTCCATGAGCTTTCGGATTTCTCTAACTGATGAAGTTCCGCGATGCCGTCGAGGGCGATGTAGGTGGTGATCCGCGTGTGGCGCTTGTTGATGAGGACGGCGAGTTCCGTGGCCCCGGCGATGAATTGGGAATCGGGATTTTCGGCCTTGAGTCGCAGTGCGTCGGCGATGTTGGAGGGGCGATGCCAAGTGCTGGTGGCGTCCGCTGAAACGGCGGGAGCGGGTGGGACCGGGGTGGTTTTAATGGGTGGCGCGGCTTCTGTTAGCGAATGGAGCATCGCCTCGCGGATCGGGCGGTAGCCGGTGCAGCGGCAGAGGTTGCCGCAGAGTTGGTTGGCGATGGCGGCGCGGTCGGCTTCATGGCGGGCGTGGGCCTCGGCCATCGAGCAGATGAAGCCGGGCGTGCAGTAGCCGCACTGGGAGCCGTTGCATGAGATCATGGCCGCTTGCACGGGATGGAGCGTGCCATTGTTAGAGAGTCCCTCGGCGGTGATGATTTCCTTGCCGACGACCGATGCAACCAGCGCGAGGCAGCCGTTGATGGCGCGGGGCGGGCTTTCATTTTCTAATAATAACAACGTGCAGGCTCCGCAGTCGCCCTCGTTGCAACCGATTTTCGAGCCGGTATGGCCGGAAGATCGCAGAAAATCCAGAATGCTGGTGTGGATTGGCACGCCGGAAACGTCGATGGCTGTCCCGTTGACAACGATGATGTTAGGGCAGGCGGTGGACATCTTTGTAATAGAGGTAGCTGGCGGGTTCATCACCCATGGCGACGAACCATTGCGGGCAATAGGGAGCCATCCAGATTGCATCGCCTGCAGTGACCGGATAGTAATTTTCTTCCAAGCGATAAATCCCTTGGCCGGAGAGCATGAGCAGGCCGTGTTCCATGATGTGGGTCTCGACAAACGGCAGGGTGGCACCGGGCTGATAAGTGAAGATATTCACCGCCATGTCGTAGCGCGGATCAATCGGCAGCAAGGTCTGGAGCAGGGCGCGGGGATTGCCGAAGAATGGCTCGCCGGGGATGTTAGAGGCGGTGCCAAAGACGAGTGGGGGTGGTTCAAAACCGGCCTGAAGTTCATAAATTTTCCGAAACAGGGTGACGCGGGTTTCCTCGTTGCCGACGATGCTAAAAGCCGTGTACCAGGGGATGAAAATGTAGCCGCCATCGGTGAGTGAGATCGACTCGTCAGCAAGTTCGATTTCGCATTCTCCGGCTTCCACATAGACGACGTGCTCGTGTTCGTCCTTGGGGAAAATGGCACAGCCACCGGCGAGATCGAAGGTGACGCGGAGTTGTGAAAAATCCGCGCCCATCGCTGGGGAAATGAGGACAAAGGCGGTGGCGTTTTTCCAACCTGGGAAGGTGGATGGGACGTGGCCATCGGGCGCGATGAGGGCGTGGCGGCGGGCGATGGTGGTGCGGGTGTGACCGAAGAGGGGCATGGATTTTGTGGGATAGGGGATAGAGGATAGCAATTGAAGGTCCGTGGTCTTTACTCTCAACCTCTTTGTGGAGCGATGAATTTTCCACGGGTGGCGGAAGTGACTTTTTTTCCGCGCAGGTAGGTGGCGGCGATGGTGTGGGCGGCGGTCATTCCGAGGTAGGGGGAAAGCGGGTGGCGGGTGAGAAGTTGATCGTGGGTGACGGTGTTTGGGGATTTTTCGAGGATGATGAAATCGGCGTCATGGCCGGGTGTTAGGCAGCCTTTTTTGGGGAGATGGAAACGGGCGGCGACGTTGGAAGAGAATTGGGGAATATAGCTCATATCGTGACTGAGCAAGAGTGGAAGTGCGTGCTGGATGCCTGCGATGCCGCCCCAGATGGCGAAGATGTCGGTGCCTTGTTTCAACTCGGGCGGGGCGGGTGAGTGGTCGGAGCCGAGGGTGTCGATTTCTCCAGTTAGAAGTTTCTGCCAGAGCGCTTCGACGGTGGCTCGCGAGCGGAGCGGCGGGGCGCACTTGGCGGTGGGGCCGATGGCGATGGCCATTTCATCATCGAGTAACAGATAGTGCGGGCAGATCTCGACGGTGACGCGGACGCCTTGCTTTTTCGCGGCGGTGACGAGATCGATGCCTTCGGGACAAGTGACATGGACGATGTGGAGATCGCAGTCGGTTTCACCTGCGAAGTCGATGGCGATGCGGATTGCGGAGAGTTCGCCGGCGATGGGCCGGGAGTCGAGCCAGGCTCGCATGTCCGTGGCGGCGGGTGGGTGGGCGAGTTGATGTTTTTGAATGACTAACGGATCTTCCGCATGGACGGCGACGGGGAGTCCAAGGCGGGCTGCGATTTCCATGCCCTGACGGAGAGTGGATGGATTTGCGTCCTGGAATTCATCGAGTCCAGAGGGGCACATGAAGGCTTTAAAGCCGATGGCACCGGCGGCGGCCATGGCTTCCAGATGGTCGAGGGAATCCGGGGTCAGGCCGCCCCAGAGCGCGAAGTCGAGGCAGGATTTTTCCTCACCGAGGCGGCGCTTTTCCTCGAAGGCGGCACGGGAGATGACGGGCGGGCTGGAGTTCAGCGGCATGTCGAAAAACGTGGTGCCGCCACCAGCAGCGAGGGCGCGGGAGCCGGTGGTGAAGCCTTCCCAGTCGGCGCGGCCGGGTTCGTTGAAATGGACATGGGCGTCGATCCAACCGGGCAGGATCAGGGCGTCGCCGATGTCGATTTCCTCACGGGACGACCCGGAAATGTCGGAGCTTGCCGCAGTGATGACGCCATCACGGATCGCAAGTGCGCCGTGGCTGCTGCGGACGATGAGATCGTGGTCGCTCATGGAGTGGTGGATTTGATGGCATATTCCATTGGCTGAGAACAGCAGATGGTGGGCCGGGTTGCAAGGTTGGGGGTGGTGTAGTTGAAAGTGGTGGCCTCAGTTCGATTGAGGATTGAGGAACTTTGATTTTTGATTATCTGACGAGGCGGCATCGCTCAGGCACTAGAAAATCCACTGTTGCGGTTTCATGTTCTCCCAAATCAACCATCGTCAATCCACCCGATCCAGCGGACTCACCATTCCAATCCATCCGCCCCCGTCGCCACATACGGGTAAATTTCCGTCGTCATGCGATCCTTTTCGCCCTTGCCTCTTCTACCATCAGCCTTCCTCTCTTCAGACCAACCGCAACCTCATCAACTTCGCCCACCGCGCTGGAGGCTTTTTTGTCTTTCCCATCCGCTAGCTGGGTCGTTAGCTTGAGGCCGTCCCGAAAAACGATGACCGCGGGACAGGCCAATCCTCATGAAAAGTTTCAGGAAAATGCCGGGGGTGGGAGCGCCCAAGGGACCCCGACGAAAAAAACAGAGAAGTGAGAGCAGCCGCTTGGCGAAGTCGCGGAAAGAGCAAAATCGAATCATCAAGATCCGGTCGCTGGTGTTGATTGGAATGGCGATGTTGGTGTTCGGGATCTGTTGTGTGGTGTGGATGTTTCGCCATGAAAAGCCGCCGGAACTGGTGACTACGAGTTCTCCGAAAATTGCGCCCAAAGCAGAAGTCAAAACCAAGGTGATTTCCCGATTCCCTGCCCCATCTTCTGCTGAGGCTCTCGCCTTGGTGAAACAAGCGCTGGCACTTCGCGATCCGAGCCATGTCGCCGATTATTTCCGCCAAGATCGTGCGAGCCCGCAGGAGATCATTGATTTCTTGCAAGGGATGGATGCCAGAGATGGGGCGCTGGACCGACTGCAGTGGCTTAGCAGCATCAACAGCACTGCGATTCCCCTTGAGGGTGTGGATGTGAAATTTAAAGGCTTGGAAAAGCCTGGCAGTCGCATCGCCCTACTGACACCCGATGCGGCGGGAAAATGGCGGATCGACTTCGATGCCTTTGCCCGCACGGTGACTCCCTCATGGACTGACTTGCTCGAAAAGCAGGCGGCGATCGGCACCGTGAGGGTTTTCATCAAGAAGGACGCCTATTACAACGGACCCTTCAGCGACGATAAAAAGTGGCTTTGTTACGCGATCGGCTCGACTGATTCGAAGGAGACTCTGGAAGCCTATTGCAAGATCGGATCCCCGCAGGCCGGGGCCATCGCTTGGATGTTGTCCAAGGGCGCTAAGATCACCCGCACGACTTTGGAGATCCGGCGGGTCGAAGGGGCGGAATCCCGCCAATTCGAAATTTCGAGAGTGCTTGCCGAAGACTGGGTAATGGACTCCACGCCTTTTGAGGAAGGCTTCAAATGAGGAAAGATAAGGCGTGGTTGCCAAAATCGCTCTGCTGAGAATTTCAGGTTGAGTCGGTGTCAAGACCCTGAAATCTAATTTATTTTTTTAATCTAGCAATATCTCGGTATTCGAAATAGACACGTAATTAACTTCGTTGATGACGAAGTGGGAAAATATAGCTATGAGTCTATAAAATGTTGCAATCCGAAATTAAAATTCTATGAAATCCCTCAAATTGAACACACTGTTTATAACACTTATTACCGCCAGCATTTTGGCAGTCTTCGGTGCCGCGTTGCCAGCTCAAGCTCAGACGAACCTGTTGGTTGATGGCGGCTTTGAATCCAATCCGCTTGGTGCATATATCCCCACCCTGAATAGTGGGACACTAGGCGTATGGGCGGATGAAGCTGCGAATATTACCACGGGTGGCGCACCAGATTCTGCTGGTGTTATTCCTTACTTGGGGAGTACAAAGATGCTCAGAATCACAGGCACCGGAAGTGCTTGGCAAACAGTCCAACTCACTGACCTGTCGTCAATACCTGGCGGAGCTACTGCTATTGATACCGGCTTAGAAACTTACGACCTGAATGCCTTTTTCACGACTGGCAAGGGTGCTACCGGAACCTTAACGGGTCAAGTCATCCTCTCGTTCTATTCAGGGCCAGCGTTGACCGGCCTAATCAGAACCGATAATGCAGCTCTGGTCCTCGATGGCGACCCGGCTACTTGGGAAAATATCCAAAAAACTGGAACCGTTCCTATCGGTACAAGGTATTTTCTATCGCAAGTAGTTTACAGAGATAACACGGGTCAAATGGGAACTAATGCTGGATTCGTCGATGCGGCAAGTCTCACCGTCATTCCCGAACCAAGCAGTTTGGCGTTGCTCGGCCTTGGTGCATCCACCTTGTTTCTCCGCCGTCGCCGGCATGCGTGTGCATAAGTTTTTGCCCTCGCAAGATAGCAGGCCAAACCCTTAATCATGAAAAGCCACGAATTGCTTCGGGGCTTTTTATGATTTGTGACATGACTGAGGGACGGGTGTTTAGTCATGATCCTTCAGTCATGCCCCCCCAGTGAGTGGATGAATAGGTGATTTACATGCAGGCCACGCGCCCGCGCCCCTTTTCCTAATCTCGGGCTGTTTTGCTGATAAACCGTATAGATCACAGCGTAGTAACCCATTGACTTACCCATCCATGAAAATTCGAATCCTCAATCTCATCGCGATACTGTCCATGCACGCATTCGCTGCGGAGCCGATGGCACCCATCAAACCCGCTGCCTACAAGGCTCCGGTCCGTGTTGCCTGCATCGGCGACAGCATTACCCAAGGGGCCGGTGCGGGTAAGGGCAAATCCTATCCCTCGCAACTCCAGGCGCTGTTAGGCGATTCGTGGAAGGTGGACAATTTCGGCGTTAGCGGCCGCACGCTCTTGAAAAAAGGCGATCACCCGTATTGGATTGAGAAAGCCTATCAGGAGGCGCTCAAGGCGGAGCCCGATGTCGTCATCATCATGCTCGGGACCAATGACACCAAGGCGCAGAACTGGAAATTCGAGTCCGAGTTCGTGGCAGATTACACCGAACTCGTGAAATCCTTCCAAGCCCTCGCGAGCCATCCGCAGGTGTATGTCTGCCGCCCATGCCCGGTGCCGGAACCGGGAAATTATGGTATCAATGAGACCAACGTGAAGGAGGAGATCAAGCGCGTGGATCAGCTCGCCGCAGACATGAAGCTCGGCGGCATCGACATGCACGCTGCGCTGGTGGAACGCCCGCAACTCCTGCCAGACCGCGTTCATCCAAACACTGAAGGTGCCGGAGAGATGGCCAAGGCCGCGTTCAAAGTGTTGACCGGCAGCCCTGCTCCCGAGCCGGCTGTGAAATAATACCATTTCTCACCAATATAATGACGCTTGCGGGACGATCAAATGGAGTGCGGAATCAATTTCGCGTTCCAATCAAAGAGTCACTTCGTTTTCGAGATCTGTCATAAGACCACTGAAATTCATGCTACGAATCATTGCTACGTTTTTTTTGTTAGTTGGCGCATGGGCGCGGGCCGATGGGCTGCCGGATCCGCTGGTGGCGCTGGATGGCACCAAGATCACGACCCCGGAGCAATGGCGGGAAAAACGCCGTCCTGAGCTGTTGGAATTGTTTAGCCGGGAAATGTATGGGCGTTCTCCCGGACGGCCGCAAAAGCTGGTTTCCGAGGTTTTCGACCGTGACGATAAGGCTCTCGACGGCAAGGCGACGCGCATCCAGATCGCGATCTATCCGGGCGGCAAACCCGGCCCGCGAATGGACTTACTGGTGTATTTGCCCAACCAAACAAAGGGACCGGTGCCGACGATTCTTGGGCTCAATTTCTCGGGCAACCACACGATCCATGCGGATCGCGGCATCCGCATGACCGATAGCTGGGTGGAGGAGCCTAAGAATTCGGTGGAACAAGCGGGTGTGAAGGATCACCATGCCACCGAGGAAAGTCGTGGCACCAACGCGAAGATGTGGCCGGTGGATGAGATGTTAGCAAGAGGTTACGCACTGGCTACGATGTATCGCGAGGATGTGTGTGCGGATCACACGCCCTACTTTGCGAGCGGTGCGCAGTCGGCATTTCCCGAACTCCAGCAGAGTGAGGATAACTTCGGCTGCATCGCCGCCTGGGCCTGGAGCCTCAGCCGGGCCTTGGACGTGCTGGAAAAAGAGCCGACCATCGATGCCAAGAGAGTGGCCGTTTTCGGGTTTTCCCGCCTTGGCAAGGCCGCCTTGTGGGCGGGGGCGACTGACGAGCGGTTCGCCATGGTCATCAGCAACGAGTCTGGCGCAGGCGGGGCGAAACTTTTCCGGCGTGGGGTGGGGGAGAACATCACGCGGTTGAACACGGTATTTCCTCATTGGTTTGCGCGGAGTTTTCGGAAATACAATGACAAGGATATCGAACTGCCCTTTGACCAGCATCTCGTGATCTCGCTGGTCGCCCCCAGGCCGATCTATGTGGCCAGCGCGACGGGCGATAAAGGTTCGGATCCAGAGGGCGAGTTTACCGCAGCCAAGGCCGCCGAACCGGTGTTCAAACTGCTAGGTGCCGAGGGCTTGCCCGCAGACACTTGGCCGGCAGCGGGAATCTCCGCGCAAGGTGGCATCGCCTACCACGTCCGACCGGGCAAGCATGACGTGACCGACTTCGACTGGCAGCAGTATCTCGAATTCTGCGACAAGCATCTCAAGGCCCGCTGACTTTGCGGGCGGAGATAGTTAGAATCTAACGTTTCTCAACTGAACCTCGCCCTTCACGCACACGATGCGCAGGACATTGAGGCCGAAGCGTGAGGTGACCGCGCCCGCGCTGCGGAATACGAAGGCTGGCGCGACAGCCGCCGTGGGGATGCTTATGCGTTTGAGTTTCACCCCGTTGAAGAAGATGTCGATGGTGCCGCCAGTCGCACTGCCGAGCGTTTCAAGGCGGACAGTTAGAGCAACTGGATCGGGGCTGATCGTGTGGACCGGGAGGAAAAGCTGGCCCTGACCCGCAAAGGTCGCGGCGCGGAGGACGGCGGTATTTTCCGGCAGGTTCAGGAAATTCCCCTCGTTGATGAGTTGGGGATTACTGATAGCGAGGAATGTCGATGGAACCAATTTCCCGGTGGAGGTGGAGACCGTTGCCCGTGCACGCAGGGCATCGACCGCCTGCAACTTCGGCGTGGTCAGTTGCTTCTCGGTGGGGGTGAATTCAAAGGCCGAATCGCCGGTGGTGGCGTAATACACGAAGATGTCGCCACCGGCCCGAGACCACTGGTTGTGAGAGTCGATGAGTGCGGTTTTCATGCGAGGATCGGCATTGGGTGGGACGGATCGAGCAGGGCGGCGTCCGACTGGGCCTTGACGCGGGAAAAGCTCAGGAAACCGGCTGAACCATTCCAAATTTCATTGGCGAATTCCACGTAGAGTTTGCGGTCGGCATTCAAGCCGCTGAAGCCGAGCGTTGGGTTGCCATCGCGGATCAGTTGCAGCATTTTGCGGACGAAGTCGTCGTCGGCGCGCGCCGGGACGTTGATCCACATGTCGGTTCCCGTCGCATTACAGAGTTGGATCATGTGCTCGAAGGCCACCCCCGATGAGGTGTCGGGGAAATCGAGATCGGGCCGGTCTGCCAGCGGGACGCGTCGAGCCTGGGTGGCGTGCGTCGGCAGGGTGCGTTCCGCAAAGGTTTGGATTGGGTTCAAGTTGATGTCCATCCAGTCCATGAAGCGGATGATTTGAAATTTTTCCCCCAGCGCGAGGAAGTCTGGGGTGAACACGACCGAACCGTCATCCGGGAAGCCAGGGAGGAAAATGCGCAGATTTGTGAGGCCGGTGTTCAGGGCGGCGGTGGTGGTCCGGTGGGTGCCAGTGAAGCTGATGGAGGTGTTCTCAAAGGCGGGAGCGGCAAGCGTCCAGTCCGCGCGGGTCGTGTTAGTGGAGGAGTTATAGCGTTTGTTAGTGATGACACCAACAGAGGGCGCGATGGCATTGGCACTGCCTTTGAAGATGATTTTATAGGTGCCGGCGGGTAGGGGAGCGGGACCGTTGACGGTATTTCCCAGCGCATCCTGCTGTTGGCTGACATGCAGAAACAGGCCTGCGTCCTGCTTCGGCCAGCCCAGGGTATCGACATTCGTGATCGGCACGAATGATTGCGCGACGGAACCCCAGGGCCGGGAACGTTTCACTAAATCCGTGAACGTGAAGGTGTTGTTGAAGTCATTGAACAGCCAGAGATTGATGCCGATCTGGTTGTTAGGAGCTGCTGCATGGGCCGGGAACGTGAAGACGCCAGCGAGGCAAAGTAGAGTAGTTAGAAATCTGATGGAGATACGCAGAGTGAAGGTTTTCATCGAAAAATGGGTTACAATATTTTGTTTAGTAACAGGATGGAATTATCGGTTTCTTGGATAGTCGGCAAGGGGATTTTTTTGCCAAAGATTTCGCTAGTGTAGAAATTCTAGCCTCTATCTCAATTCCAAAAAGATGCGGAAATGCAAGTGGCTGCAGCTATCGAAGTTGATCGCAGAAATCGTATCGAGTCTTTTTCCAGACCGAGATATTGCGGAGAAAACCAGGGTAGGGTCGCAGCGCTTTAAAATTTATGGATTCGTCACTTTCAGGCGCATCAAGCGGCGCGGGTGAGCGGCGTCGGCGGGTACGGAATCGCCGATTTTCACGGTGATGGTTCCGGTGCCGGAGGTCACGATGCGCGAGGTACCACCAGCCAGCCAAGTCCAGGCGGCGGTGCCGGTTTTGCTAGCGACATCGCTCCATATACCGAGGTCGTCAGAGGCTTGGACGATGTAAGTGAGGTCACTCGGATTGGGATTGGCGAGGGCGAAGCTCAAGGCGAGGCGGTCGGTCAATAGGGCGTTCGCATCACTGAGAATCAACTGGGGAAGAGCGCTCGGACCATTGGTGCCGCTGCCGATGGTGGGTTCGGTGCCGAGGCCGTATTCGACAAGGTTTTGGATGCTGTCATTGTCGTAGTCAGCATTGCTGGCGAGGTTTCCGTCGGTGGAGGTGGAGCCGAATTTGGCCAAGCGCCAAGTGTTGATTGGGGAAAGAGCGCTGGCGAGAGTGAAAGCGGTGGGACTGAAGGGCAGCAGGGTGGTGCCATCGCCATCTCCGACATCATTCCAGTTTGCGATGTTGTTAACGATCGGCAGATAGGCGGCGAAGGTCGATTGGTTCGAGCGCGAGCCGGTGTAAACGGCACCGTCCGAACTCGCGGCGAGCGCGATCGCAGTCGATCCCAAGGTGAGGCCTGTATTAGCAATGGAAGATCCCGTGTCGGAGCTGATTTCAGTTAAAAATACCTGTGGCAGGTGGGATAATCCTTGGAACGCATAGACCGCATCGGACGAGGTGCTGAGGCCACGGCTCGCGGAATCCGTGAACGCCACGGTGCCGACGGTAGTGGTCGTGGTGCCGGTGCTGATCGAGTTGATCGTGACGACAGTGCCTGCGGTAATACCGCCAGTTGGCGGGGTCCAGAGCCACTCGCTTTCATTGAAGTCATTGAAGGCCCCGCCGGAGCCGATGGCTTGTCCGTTCCATTCATTGTCAGTGAAATAAATCGCCGAGTTTTCGGGGATATTTGTTAGTGCGACGAAGGCGATGTCGTCATTACCATCTGCATTATAGCCGACGAAGGCAATTGAGCCGGTCGCCAGCAATGGCGCGTAGCGAGTCACGTTGATGCTGTAGAAACGAGTGGTGGAGCCATCTTGTGCAGTGATGAGAATTTCAACCAAATTTGCCCCCTCATTGAGCGCAAGCGCACTGCTGGCAGTCCCGGAAGTGATGGGGCTATATGCGCCGCTGTTAATGCGGATTTGGAGAGTTGAATTGGCGT
Source organism: Akkermansiaceae bacterium (assembly GCA_025354565.1). Classification (GTDB taxonomy): domain Bacteria; phylum Verrucomicrobiota; class Verrucomicrobiia; order Verrucomicrobiales; family Akkermansiaceae; genus Luteolibacter. The sequence continues at coordinate 45,396 of JANXMQ010000247.1, read as the reverse complement.
TCGACGAGGTGGGAGTGAAAGTGATGCTAGTGGTGGTGTTTAAGGCTGCCACTTTGTAACTGGTAGTTCCGGAGGCGAAAGTTGGGGATAGTGATCCGCTGTTAGGAACGAGCGCGGATAGATTAGCATTCGTGGATAGGACCACCGTGATAGCGGCGGTATTACTGTCTGTGGAGGCAACGCTATTTGTCGCTCTCGCCCAGTAGTTGATATTGGCGGTGACGGCCGGGGTGGTGAAACTGGCTGAAGTGGCTCCTGACACTGGGGTGCTGGTATCCCCACTGAGACCCTGATACCATTGCAAAGTCGGGGTGGGATTGCCAGTGACGGTAATGGTGAGGGTGGTGGTGGCGCCGTAGTTGACCGGTTGAGTTGCAGTAGGCTGGGCCGTGAAGATTGGCGGGGAATTCGGCAGGACGACGACGGTGGAAGCGGCAACGGGTGAATTATTGTTAGTTTCGTTACTTTCGACAATCGTATTTCCGGGATCGATGATTGCGGCCCCGATCGGCGCGGAGTAGGTGGCGGCGGACGTCGGAGTGACGGTGACGGTAAGCACGGCGCTCGCACTCCCAGCCAGAGTTCCACCGGTAAAAGTGACAACACCTGAGGCTTGGGCTGCCGCGAAGCCACTGCCTGATGTGGAAACATAGTTCAAGCCGGAAGGAATCGTGAATTGCACGGACACCCCGGTCGCGCTAACACTTCCATTGTTGGTTGCGGTGATGGTGTAATCGAAATTTGTGCCGACGGTCCCATTCGCTGGAGCCGTCACGGTTACTGCCAGATCAGGAACTGGATTCGTAACAGGGGTGAAGGCAACACCTTTAACGCTTTTCCCAGTCGGCGCGGTGTAAAGTGTAACGTTGCTGGCGGTAGTGATCGCGATCGTCGCGTTGTAGCCAGCGGTGTCAGCCAGTTTTATGACTTTGTTGGCAGTGGTGGCACCATTGCCCGTCGAAACATAAAGCAACGCCCCGTTTCCATTGTCGGCAGCAGCCAGTCCGAAGCCGCCAAAATTGGTAGTGTAACTGCCATTGGCCGTCCAAGTGCCGGTAACTAATGAATACTTGTTGATCGTGCCAGCAGCGGTGGCTGTGGCGGATACTATATAAAGAACATCGTATGTTGAACCATTATCGCCCGAGGAGATTAAGTAGAAATCTTGAAAGTTAACGTTGGCAGTGCTGGAAAGCCCCGGCAGACCGGTGAGCGTGCCACCGGTGAGCGCATTGCTTGTAACGACTTGGGTCAGTGTGGATGAACCTCCATAGACCGTGCCGCCAAAACTTTTCATGCCGCGCAAGTTTCCTGCCGGACTCGGGGCACTCGTACCATTGGTGTAGAGACCTCCGGCATCGCCGATGAACCAATTTGTATTGTTCACGCTGGTTGCCCCACGGGTTTGGTTGGTACCGCTGCCGGTGTAGTTGGTGGCGATTGCAATACTGCCTGATGGGCTAAGCGTTGCCACGCCACGCGGATTGAGTGCGTTGACGTTGGTGGTGGTATCCGTGCTGTTCGCGCCTGTGAAACTCAACAGCGAACGATCATCGCTCGTGGCAAGGTAACCAGTGCTGGTTCCCGAGCCGCTGAAACGCATGGCGGTCGCGCCAGTGCCAAGAATGGCAATGCTATTCGTTGGCGTTTGGTTGGCGGTGGATGGAACAAGTTCAATAATTGAGGCGGTGGTGTTGATGGCTGAAGCATCTGTTTGCAACACCGCGAGATTGCCCGCTGTAAATGACCCAGCTTGCAGTGTGGCGAAAATTGATAGTGATAGGAGAATACCGGAGCGAAGGAGTAGGTTTCGGATCATGGTCGGTGCGGTCTTTCTGAATATCGTGCGGCCAAGCGGGGTTTCGTCTGCCACGGAATAGAGAGATTGTAGTACAAATCGCATTTTTAATTAATGCTTAGAATGTGCCAAATCCGTAACTATCAATCCGCAGTGCCCATTTGGAAAACCCGGTGGATTGGGATTTCCTAGCGGCGACGGTATCCACGCCTTTTTGATGTTAGTGTATCCGATGTGCAAAATACGCAAACTTCCAGAGTCGGGGCCCGAAGATACCGGCAAAATCATGCAAGGCATTCATTCTGATCACGGGTTTGTGATCTTCAGTCTCATCATGCGGCGGGGGTGGGCCGCGTCGGAGGGGACGGAATCGCCGATTTTTACGGTGACGGGTCCGGTGCCCGAAGTTACGACGCGGGAGCTGCCGCCACCGAGCCAAGTCCAGGCGGCGGTGCCGGTTTTACGGGCCACATCGCTCCATGTGCCGAGGTCATCGGAGGCTTGGACGGTGTAAGTTAGATCCTCGGGATTGGGATTGGTGAGGGTGAATGACAGGGCGAGGCGGTCGCTTAACAAGGAGTTCGCATCGCCAATTGAGGGCATTGGCAAAGCTGCTGGGCCGTTGGCACCGCTGCCGCTTGTGGGTTCGGTGCCAAGGCCGTATTCGACGAGGTTTTGGATGCCATCGTTATCAAAGTCCGCGTTATTGGCGAGATTGCCAGTGGTGGAGGTGGTGCCGAATTTGGCCAGGCGCCAAGTATCAACAGGACTCGGGGCGTCGATCTGGAAGCTGAATACGGTTTTGGCTTGTGGGCCGTTGGCGTATTCTATGCCGGCGTTTTGTGCTGTGGCATCCATGCCGATGCTGCTGACTGACAGTGTTTTCCCATCGGCACTGACATCAAGTGTGGTGAAGTTGAAGGTGTCCGGGCTGTAAAAGTCCACGGGTTCCGGGCTGGTGCTGGCTGCTGGGTGACCATCCCGCACGAGGTTTTTCAAGCCGGGGTAGCCGATCAATCCGAGTGTCTCCACACCCGCGGCTTGTTGCGCGGCGGCGATGCTGTTGGCGTATTGCTGGGCCATGGAAAAGGTATGATTTGTGATGAGGTCGGGCCCAGTTGCTCCCAGCGGTCCGCAAACAATGGAGAAACAGTATGGAACCTTCACATAGCTGGACTGGGTGCTCAGTTGACCGGAGGGCGAGTAGGTCACTTCGTTGATGCGGTTCTGGTGATCGTCGGTCGCCATGAATACGACATTAGTGATATGGTTGTCAGCGATGAACTTGAGCAGGTTGTTGCGTTCCGCGCGGTAGCCGCCAATGAAGGATTTACCACCGTCCGAGTTCACGGGACTGTAAGTGCTGCCAGCGCCGAAGCTCGGGAGGTTCTGCAAGCCGAGTGCACTACTGATAGGTCCTATTTGGTCGATCGGATCAGAGATGGAAACAAATTTCCAAGTCGCACCACTGTTTTGAGCATCGAGCAGGTTTTGCTGGAGCCAAGCAAGCTGGGTGGCGCCGAGATAGGTGCGATTGGGATTGTTAGCACGGACGCCAGTGTCATCGGCACTGGCGTTGGCCGACTTCAAGCGGATGTCGCGGTAGGAACGGGCGTCAGTATTGATGTAGATGGCATTTTTACCCCACTTCTGGGAGGAGTAGAGCTGCTTGGTGCCGTTGGTGCGCGGATCGTTCGGGGCGGAAACCGTACCTCGGTCAGCCATGGGCTGGTAGCTCAGGAAGGTATCGCGGAGTATTTGCCAACCTGGTGCACGGTTCATGATATCGGTGGCGGAGGTGTTCACGTCGTTGACGTTGCCGCCGACGTTATCGCGTGCGTCCGCGCCACGACCGGAGGCCATGTCCGTGCCGGCGGTGCCGCCGACGGAGCCACCCGCAGGTGCGCCACCGTCGATGTATTTCCGGTTGCCCAGCTCATGGTTGTCCCACGTGGTGTAGTTGCCTTGTGAGGCGTAGAGGACTTGGAGACTGTTTTGGCCGCCGGTGTTCACGGGGAGGAAATTCTCACGATATTTCTTTTCGTAATCCGCCTTCAACTGAGCCCCCGTGGCAAAGGGAGTACCGGCGGGGATGAAGGCGCGAGGGACGCCGTTGAATGACAGAGAGTCGTTAGAGAGGGTGACGGATGGTGAGTTAAGCCATGACGCGCCATTATGGGCACCGCTGGTGGTGAGGTTGCTTGCGTTTTCGTAAATCACGTCGCCGAGATTGATATAGAAGTCGAGGTTCTGCGCGGGGATCAGACTGGCCAGGGCGTAGGGGCGGATGAGTCCGTCGTTGTCACCGCTGAAAGCGAAGTGGAGAGGGGACGAGGTATTCGCTGCGGGTGCGGTCTTGAATGTGCCGATGCCGCTGGTCTCGCTGGAGCCAGTGACAACGAAGCGGTAGTAAAACTTCGTGCCGTAGGCGAGGCCGGTGGCACTGACTTTGGCGGTGCAGTCCTTCGTTGGGTCCACCACGGTGTTGAACGCCACTCGGGTGCTAAATGCCAGATCGGTGGCGACTTGCGCGGTCAAGTTGGCCGCGACGCCCTCGTTCGTCCGAGTCCAGAGAATTGCACTGCTGCTGTCCGCATCACCGGAGGCTACACCGAGAAAAGTCAGAGGTGAGATGGTGATGGTGAATGATGTGCTTGCAGACAAGCTAGGCGTGCCATTGTCCGTGGTGGTGACCATTACGACCAATGTGCCAATGTCCGTCGTGCTCGGTGTGCCAGTAAAGGTGCGGGTGGCAGGATTGAATGATAGCCATGAAGGAAGCGAGGTGCCATCCGACATTGTGGCGCTGTAGTTGAGAGTGCCACTTTCTGGATCTGTGAATGTGGAGCTTGGAAATTGGTAGGTGAGTGTTGAACCTGTGAAAGCTGATTGATTTGGAATCGTGTTCGCGACGAAGGGTGCTTGGTTGTCCGGGCCAGTCATGCGTATGCGCCAGGCGAGAAAGAGCGTGTCGTTTTCCAGGCCTGCATCGTAACTGGTGATGGTGCCGTCTGTGGCCATGTATTTCCCAGTGCCGGAGATGAAGTCATTGTCGTTAGAGACGAAGAGGAAGTAGTCGTTAGGATTCGCCGAATCGTTCGCGGAAACGAGTGCGAGAGCCTCCCATTTCTCACAGATGGTATTGATATCGCCGGGTGCGGTATTCAGGTTAAGCCCGAATTTGGCAACCTCTGCGCTGGACGAAGCCCCGAGTTTTCCAATCATGTTCAGAGCTTCTGACCAAGTAAGAGGGGTCACGCTGGGGGAAAGGACCGCACCGGGAGCGACGGCGGCACCTTCGGCATCATAGAGGCCGTCGATATTCGTGCCGGTGGAGAGATCCGCGAGGAGGATGGACTTGAAGACCGGTGAACCGCTGGCACCGCGGCCGTTGCCATCACGAGAGAGGATGAGGATCTGATGATCATTTAGGGAGAGGATACTGCTTTGAGCGCCGTTACGGTCTGGGCTACTGCCATTGCCTGATGAGGTGATTTGTGGGAGCTGGATTACATACTGGGCAACGGGATCGTTCGGCACGTCGGAGGCAGATACATCATAAACGAGGAGGCGGGTGTTGTATCGGCTTTGGTTGGTGGAGCCGGAGTCTTGCAACGTGGCGCTTTGCATGAGGCCGAAGAGTTTGCGTCCGTCGGGACTTTGGGAGAGACCTTCCAGACCTTGGTTTGTGCGTCGGCCATTCACATTGGTGTCCACGAAGCTGAGTGTGCCGACTGGCTTGTGAGGCAGAAGTGCCGCAGGAAGCTGAAGCTGACCATCGAGTTGCTTGCTGGAGTTGAAGTGATAGATGTAGGGACCGTATTCATCACTGACCCAGCCTGCGCCTGATTTGCCAGCCCGGCGGTCGAGCACGAAGCCTTCCGCATCTACGCTGAGGCGGTTTGAGACGGTTCCGTCGCTCTGTGTTGTGCTGGTGTTAGCGGCCGGAGCAAGAACGCCGAACAAGTTTGTGGTAGCATCAGCAAGTAAGCCGGTCGTAAAGGTAGGAGTATTGCCACCACGATCATAGGTAAAGCGCTCGGAACCAGAGAAGTTGACGTTAATTTGGTTCTGCGCGGTGGTTGGGGTATTGCTAGTGTAGGGAGTGAAGGTGAAGTCGAACTTGTTCACGCGCGCAGCAAAGTTGGAGTAGATCGTGCCGCTGTTATAGCCACGGTCAGGAAGGGTGTTGAACGTGCCGCTGTAGGTGCCATTGGAGTTCTTTTTCCAATCGCTGATTTGCATATCGGAAACAGAGCCGACGGACTCACCCGTGTTGGCTGTTTGTTTGCCACCAGCGTTTGCAGTGGTGTCCGTTAGACCGGCGGGGATGCGGCCAACGCCCTGCAGACCGAGATTGATGAAGTTCGTGCCATTGACAGTGACTCCAGCGGGGTTCCATGTGTTAGTATCAGGTGTTTTGATTTGCAGATTGCTCGATGTGTAAGCGGCCAAGTAGCCACTCACCGTGACCGTGGCCGTGGTGCTGTCCACACTGCCAGCGGAGTTCGTGACGCGAACCCAGTAGTTGGTGCTGGTGAGTAACGAGGGCGTTGTGAAGCTGGAATCGTTCGTGCCGACCGGAGTCGTTGTCGTGCCGCTCGTGCCAGCATACCATTGAAAGGACGGAGCAGGGGAGCCATTGGCAGCGACGTTGAGCGTGGTTATGCTACCCGTGGTGATCGAAATGCTGGCTGGCTGAGTCGTAATGCTTGGGATTGTGGGGCCAGAGATGACGGTGCTAGTTGCAGTCGTGCTAGTGTTGTTGTACTCATTTGCCTCGGTGATTGCATTCGCAGGATCGACGATTGCCGCGCCCACGGCGGCTGCATATGTGCCAGTGCTTGCTGCGTTTGCACTTACGGTCAGCGTTGCGAAGCTGGCGGCGTTGATACTACCACCAATGAAATTGATGACACCTAGGTTATTCGTGCCAGTGAAGCTGTTGGTTCCGCTTGCGGAAACGAAGTTTAATCCGTCAGGAAGTGTGAAATTCAATGCCACGCCTGTCGCGCTGACTGTACCGATGTTAGAAACCGTGATTGTATAATCAAAGTTCACGCCTGATGTGGCTGTGGCCGGGGCCGTGACGTTTACGGTGAGGTCTGGTCCTACCACTGTATTCGTCGTGCCTGGAGAGCCGATTTCAGAAGAATCGTTGGCTGCGACAAATGCGCCGTTTGTCCCCGTGACGCTGAGTGTCGAGATGATAGGAAGCGGCAGTGTGCTGCTCCCGAGACTTGCCTTGTTGTCGAAGGTGGCCAGAGGTGCCACTGTCGGTGATGCGCCGAAGGCGACGCCGGTTACGCGATTGCCGCTACCATCAAAGATGTTTACCGCATCACCGCTGCCGCTGAGACCGACGCCCGAACCGGAGTAAGTGCCGATTTGCAAGCTAGGCGGCGGATTGCTTCCGAACCAAGCCGTCTTCAATGCGTTCACAGCACCAGTGGCTGTCGTTGTTTCAATGAAAATAACAGACTCACCTGGCGCGATGGAGGTGATTCCACTAAGGGCTACTGATGCGGCGAAACTGTTGGAATTGTCATCCATCGTCCAGCCGGTGATATTGACGGTCGTGGAACCGGTGTTAGTAAGTTCAAACCAATCCGCTCCCACTGCGGCGGTGCCGCTGGACCACGGTGCGACTTCTGTGATCACCACCGAAGGCAAACTCACCAACCACTTCGCGTAAAGCGTGGTATTGGCGGAAATGCTAAAGGTGCTGCCTGCGCTGTAGTCCGTGCCGCTGCCGTTGGCGGCGGTGTTCCAGCCGCTGAGGGCGTAGCCCGTCTTGATCAGCGAACCGGTGTTATCCAGCACCGTCACCGTTGAGTTGTAATTGTAAGGTCCACTGGCATCGACAGGAGCGGAGCCACCTGTATTGCCATTGCCGTCGTAGGTCAGGGTGTAGGTGTTGATGGCGAAGGACGCGGACACGCTCAGATTGGCGGTCACGTTGGAATCGGTGCGGGGATTGGCGGTGGACGCGTCACTCCACTGGGTGAAGTGGTAGCCGGTGTTTGGCAGGGCGGTCACGGCGGTGCCATTGTTACCAGAGCCGACTGTCTGCGGAGTGATGCCACTGATCGAGCCGTTGGCGTTGGCAGTGTAGGTCAAGGAGTAAGAGTTGAGGGCGAAGGAGGCGGACACGCTCAGGTTGGCGACGACGTTGGCGTCGGTGCGAGGATTGGCGGTAGAACCGTCGCTCCACTGGGTGAAGCTGTAACCTGCGCTGGGCACGGCGGTCACGGCGGAACCACTCGTATTATAGTTCACTGTTTGCGGGCTGGTGCCGGTGATAGAACCGTTGGCGTTGGCGGTGTAGGTGAGGGTGTAAGTGTTGATGGCAAAGGACGCTGAAATGCTCAGATTGGCAGTGACATTGGACTCGGTGCGGGGATTGGTGGTCGAACCGTCACTCCACTGGGTGAAATGGTAGCCCGTGTTCGCCACGGCGGTCACGGCCGTGCCGTTGCCACCGGAGGCGACGGTCTGCGGAGTGGTGCCGGTGATGGAGCCGTTCGCACCGGCGGTGTAGGTGAGGGTGTAGTTGGTGACGGCAGCGGCTGTTGGCGCGAAGGCGACACCTTTGATGATCTTGCCAGTCGCAGCGGTGTAGAGGGTAACATTGTTTGCAGTGGTCACGGCAATGTTGCTATTAAAGCCAGCAGTGTCAGTGACGCGGATTACACTGTTTGTAATAGTCGCGCCAGTGCCGGTGGAAACGAAGAGCGCCGCACCCGTGCCGCTCTTCGTTGCTGCAAGACCAAAGCCGCCGAAGGCCGTGGTGTAGCTGCCGTTTGCAGTCCATGAGCCAGCGACAAGTGAATATTTAAAAATGGTACCTGCGCTGCCAGACGTGGCGTCAAGCACATAAAGTGTGTCAAAAGTGGTGCCATTGCTGCCCGAGGATATGAGATAAAAGTCTTGGCGGCTGGTCGCACCGACGGCCAAACCTGGCAACGAAGTCGCAGTGCCGCCCGAGGCCGCTGAGATGGTGGCAACTGGCGCGAGACTCGCCGAGGACGTAAAGCCATACACGGTGCTGCCGAACGCTTTTATACTGCGGAAGTTTCCACTTGGACTCGCTGAAGTAGAAGCATTCGTATAGATACCGTTTTGATCGCCGATATACCAAGTGGTCTTGTTTAAAGTGGTCGCCCCGCGGGTTTGGTTGTTGCTCACGCCGGTGTAGGTAGTGGCGAGATTGAAGGAGCCTAAGTTGTTGAGCGTACCGACAGCGCGTGGGTTGAGCGTATTGACATTGGCCGACGTGTTGGTGTTGTTTGCACCAGTGAAAGTCAGTAGCGTACCGTCCGCTGAGTTTGCCACGTAGCCGGTGCTGGTCGCAGATCCGCTGAAGCGTAACGCGACTGCTGAGGTGGTGCCGTCAAGTGTGATGACGTTGGTAGGCGTCTGACCTGCGGCAGTCGGACTGAGTTCGACAACCGATCCCGTCGTGTTGGCTGAAGATGCGTCCACCTGCAAAACGGCGAGATTGCCATTGGTGAACGCCGCCGCATGCACGGCAGCGGAAAAAGCGACCACGCCGACCGCGCAAGCTGCTAGAGTGGATGATAAAAGCTTGTATGGACGAATCAGGCAGGAAGGATGGGAGAGCGAATTCATGAAGGTTTGCTGTTGGGATTTCTTCAACGGACTTCGTGACCCTTCATGGCCTACAACAGAGCAACAACCTGCCTATGGTTACGATTTAGACACCTTGGCTGGAAAATGAGAGCGTTCGCGAATCCTTATGCGGTGGATGGCTTGAAAGCGCCGCTTCTCCTTCATTCATTGCCCGGCCCAATCCACGAAATTTCTCACTAACCGCTCTTGCCAACCGCGAATCATCCGCATAAGCCGTGCGGCGAAATGGCAAATATCGGTCCCTTCTCCTTCCCTACCAGTGGTTTTGACGCCGTGATTTTCGATTGTGATGGCACGCTCGTGGACTCGATGCCGGCGCATTTCGACGCTTGGTGTGAGGCGCTCGGACTTTACGGGGCGGGCGGCGTTTTCAAGGAAGACGTATTTTTCGCGATGGGTGGGAGGCCGACCATGGACATCGTGGTGGAGCTCAATGATAAGTACAATTTGAAGCTGGATCCGGCGGAGGTGGCGCTCGCCAAGCGGGAGGCCTTTCTGCGGCGCATGCATACGGTGACGCTGATCGAGGAAGTGGCCGCGTTCGCGGAAAGTCTCCGGGGCAAGGTGCCGATGGCGATCGCGACGGGTGGCTCGCGGATGGTGATTGAAAAAACGCTGAAGATCGTCGGGATTTCCGACTGGTTCGATGAAGTGGTGACGGCAGATGACGTGACTGATGGGAAGCCGGCCCCGGACATTTTCCTGCGGGCGGCAAAATTGTTAGGTGTGGCACCGTCGAAGTGCCTGGCCTTGGAAGACGCGCCAGCCGGTATCCTCGCGGCTCAACGGGCCGGCATGCAGGTGATCGAGATCCCGGCACCGTGGGTTTCTTCGGGTTGTTGAAATCCGCCGCCGGTCTGTTGATAGATTTCGCTGGGAACATTTCCCGATGGTATTTTCTTCTAAGTAGTTTCCGAGGCGATGCGTTTCTTAGCTACATGTTTGAGAAACTAACAACCACTTTGGTTCTTGCCGCGTCTCTGGTCCTGGCAGGATTTGTCCACGCCGAACAATCGTCCAGCCCGCCGGTCGTCGGTGACGTGGTAGTGAGCGGCTCGGAGCTGAGCGAGGATAAGCTGACAGGCGTGAACGCCGAGCCCGAGTGGGTGCAACAGCGCCGGTTCAGCACCACGCGGATTTACATCCAGAAAGATCCTTGGGAAGTGGGGCTTGAGGAATGGTATCGCGTCCGAACGCTCGATGGCGGGAGGGTCACGCAGCGCTCGCAGACGGAAGTGGAAGTGGGTTTGCCCCACCGGATGCAGCTCGATATTTACGAAAACGCCATTCACAACAACGCAGATGGCAAGGGCTGGCAACAAGAGGAGGTGGCGTTTGAATTGCGCTATGCGTTTGCAGACTGGGGAGTGATTCCGTTGAATCCGACGCTCTATTTTGAATACGCTTTTTGCCACGAAGGCGCAGACGGCAGTGAGCCGAAGTTACTCTTCGGCGATGATTTCGGCCAGGGCTGGCATTGGGGGGTGAACTTCATCCATGAACGACGGGTCTGGGGTGCTGCGGAAGCCGAATGGCGGCTGGCGGCCGGTATTTCAAAGACGCTGGTGGACAGTTGTCTATCCGTCGGCATCGAAGGCCAGTTCACCCATGCCGTGGGTGAGAAATCCGAGGGAATTCTCGGGCCAACGGTCCAATGGCGGCCCACCGCGAACACTCATCTCGACCTTGTGACCATGGCCGGACTCACCGACACCTCGCCACATGCGGAGTGCTGGCTGATATTTGGCTTCGACTTCGGCAAGGGCACATCCGAGACTAAGGGCTACAAGCCCACCTCATTAGGCGGGCGCTGAAATTTCCCCGGTGAATTCTTTGCTGAAAAAGCCTGACGTCCCGCGAACTCCGGTGCCCCCCAGCCCGGAGCTCTTGCGCTTGCTGGCGAAGAAATCCCATACTGGCAGGGCTGGTCTATTGGTTTCGCTCGGCATCCACGCCTGTTTGATCGCCGCCGCCTTCTGGTTACCTTTTGTGAATTTGAAGGGGGGGGGGGCGACAAGCCCAGTTGCCACAGAGGCGTCTGCGGATTTCGAGTCCACGCCAGTCCGCAGCCCGCGTGTGAGCGAACCGCAGCCCTCTTCACAAGCTCAATCACGGCCTGCTTTCGCCGCCGCTCCGCTTCGTGTGACGATGCCATTGAACGTGATCCACATGGATCTGGATCTACCCGCGAGCACGCCCATTCTAACACCAGTAGTTACTCAGGATGCTGGGCCAGAAGCCGCGCCTACCGCTGCGCCGACGGGTTCTTCCGCACGCTCCGTTTCACCCGGTCGCCCCGCCGTGAAAGCCGGAAGTGGGAAATCATCCAACCCTGACCGGCCCGCGAAACGTGACACGCCAATCCCGCCGCCGAAGCTACTCCACGCACCGCCACCGCGCTATCCTGCCGCCGCTAAGGCAGCGAAAATATCCGGCAAAGTCGCCGTGCTGGTCATGGTCCGAGGCAATGGTTCCGCCGCTTCGACCCGTCTTTATCATGGCAGCGGCAACGCAGCGCTCGACCAAGCTGCCGTGGACGCCGCCCACGCTTGGACATTTTCTCCTACCCCATCGCTCGTGGGCGGGAAGACGATTGCAGTCATCGTCAATATCACCTTCGCGCTTTAGATTTTTTCCTGGCGGAGAAAAAATCGTGCATTGCGGGCGAGTTTAACGGTAGAAACTTTGCAACCTAATCGTTTACATCATTATGCCTCGCGTCACGATCACCGTTCCTGAGAAAAATGCCCAGCCTTACCGTTTCCAACTGGACCGCCAAGTGGTCACCCTCGGGCGAGGCAGCGAGAATGACATTGCCATCGAGTCCGCCTCAGTCTCGGTGCATCATGCGGAAATGCGCCGGATCGAAGGTGGCTACGAGCTGCGCGACATCGGCTCGACCAATGGCATCAAGCTCGATGGCGTCCGTCTCGATCTGATTCCGCTACGCAGCGGGGCCACGGTGAAAATTGGCGACGTCTCATTTGATTTCATGCTAACGGATGAGGAAATCAGTGCTCTCGCCCGTGAAAAGCCGATTGAATCCTCCCCGATCACCCGCGAGGCGGAAGTCCCGGTCGATAGCAAACCATCGCCGCAAATGTCGGCCTCCGCCTCCGCCTACCCCGCTCGCCGCACCGATGGCGGCTGTGGCTCGACGCTCCTTTTTCTAATTCTCGCCATCGCTGCGGTTTGCGCGGGTCTTGCGATTCGTCATCAGAAGGAAACCGGGACTTCGCTGCTCGATGCGATCAAGACTCACCTCGCGACCCCGCCAGCGCCACCCGCACCACCCGCGCCGCCTGAGAAATAGGAATCTACCGCTTGATCCGCGTGGATTGAAAATCCCAAACTACGATCAGTTGCCTTTGTCCCGACGGTCCGGTCAAGTTCCGCGAGCTGCGGCCCAGAATGGGAGTTTGCCTAAACCACTCTCCATGATAGGGTCCGCTTTGAAATGTGAATGCAGCCTGTTTTCGTCCGTTCACCTTTTCTCACGCACTCAAGACCCACAATGAGCGAACCTGCAAGGTTACTGAAAATTTTATTCGACTCGCTCACCTCTCTGGAAGGGCTTGAAGAGAGGGAGGCATTTCTCACGCACACCTGTCGCGACGATCCTGCGCTGCGGACACGTCTCGAACGACTACTATCGCTCCAAGGCGCGGCGGATGACTTTTTCGACATCGAAACCGCTCCCGTGACCTCCCACGAAGAATCTGTCCCAAGCGATCTGCCAGAGGTGGAGAACGTCACGGAGGGGGTAGGGGCGAAGATCGGCCGCTACCGGTTGGTGGAGAGACTGGGGGAAGGGGGCTGCGGCGTGGTTTATCTTGCCGAACAGCAGGAGCCGGTGAAGCGGCGTGTGGCACTGAAAATCATCCGCCTTGGGATGGATACGGAAAACGTCATCGCCCGCTTCGAAATGGAACGGCAGGCATTGGCGATGATGGACCACCCGAACATCGCGCGGGTTTTCGATGTCGGTGCCACGCGCACGGGGCGACCGTTTTTCGTGATGCAGTTAGTGGATGGCGAGAAAATCACCCACTACTGCAACGTGAAAATGTTAGGAATTCCCCAGCGCTTAACGTTGTTCATCCGGATTTGCCAGGCGATCCAGCATGCGCACCAGAAGGGGGTGATTCACCGCGATATCAAGCCATCTAACATTATCGTGTGGGAAAACGACGGGGAGGCTGTTCCCAAGGTGATTGACTTCGGTATCGCCAAAGCCACTGCCGCCGGAATCGATGCCAATGCGACTTTCACCGCCGCTGGCCAGTTTGTCGGCACTCCCGCCTACATGAGTCCCGAACAGGCTTCGGGAAACGGGATGGATGTGGACACTCGCAGCGACATTTTCAGTCTCGGCGCATTGTTATATGAGCTTTTGGCGGGGCGTCCGCCCATTGATCCCAAAAGGCTTCAAAAAGCCGGAGTGGATGAAATCCGCCACATCCTGCGGGAGGTGGAGCCACCCGAACCGTCTGTCGCCGTCTCGACTCTCAACCCCGCAGAACTCAGGGAAACCGCCGCCCAGCGCGGTTGCGAACCGCAGAAACTTGTTGGAATGCTGAGGGGGGATCTCGATCGGATCGTCATGAAAGCCATGGCCAAGGACCGCCAGCGTCGTTACGGAACGGCCGATTCACTTGCCGCCGATGTCAACCGTTATCTCAACTGCGAACCGGTTTTGGCGCGGCCACCGGGCCAGCTCTATTTGTTTCAAAAATTCGTGAGGCGCAATCGTCTGGTGGTTGGATCCACGACGGGGATTGCCGCAGCGCTGGTTCTTGGTCTTGGCTTGGCCTATGTCTCCTATTTACGGGAACGCGGGGCCAGAATGGAGCAGGGACGGCTTCGTCAGGTCGCGGAAACCGCTCGCGTCAACGAGGAGAAACTGCGCCAGAACGCGATGGTGCGGGAAAATATCTCGCAAGTCGCGGTGATGATCAGCGAAGGTAAAACTGAAGCGGCTGACACCCAACTCCGGAACACTCCGCTGTCATTGATCGAACCCTCGTTGGAGGCGGCAAATGTCCTCCGCTCGCTGGGTGGTTGGAATGCAATGCGTGGACGCTGGTCCCAAGCCTCCGAATGTTTCATCCTGCTCACTCAGGCCAATCGCACGTCCAGTGCGGAAAAAATCGTCTCTAACAACGACTTGGTTTCGCCGGGCCCAGCTTTGGTTGAAAATGGGAACCTCGAACTTTACAAGAAATTCAGGGAGTGGGCGCTGATTCACTTCGGAAACACTTCGGAAACCTTGGCCGCCCAGCAGGTCATACAGTCCACTCTGCTGCTACCTGCGGACAAAGAATATCTCCGACGTCTGGAACCCTTGGGCGAAATGCTCAAGCGCAGTAGTTTTGAAAACAAGCAACTCAAGCCAGGCTGGGAAACCCAATCCGTGATCTGGAAGGCGTGGTCAATTGCGCTTCTTGAATACCGCAGGGAAAATTTCGAAGAGTCGATTGCATGGTGCACAGTAGCTCTGGATTTCAAGGATCCAAACCCGTACATCGCCGCTGTCATCCATCCGGTTCTGGCCATGGCACAGCATCGCATGGGACACACCGACTGCGCCTTGGCTGAATTGAAAACATCGGGAAAACTGATTGATACCGCCTTCACGCCAGAACTGTCGCCATCCTATGAACCCTTGGGGCATGGCCAAGGATACTGGTGGGACTGGGTGCTCGCCCGGATCCTTTATCGGGAAGCTCAGAGCCAGATCCAGGGGCATGCGGACAGCTAGGAGAACTACCGTTTTTCCGGCATCGGTTTTCGTTCGCATTCACGGATGGAGGGACTAGAATCCACGAAGTCATGGACGGTGATGTCACGAGAATTCTGAAGGCTGTGGGCGCGGACGGGCGTCTGCCCTCGGAAGATCTTTTGCCGCTGGTGTACGACGAGTTGCGAAGTCTCGCGTCCATGCGAATGAGTGGGGAGGCTCAGGGCCAGACCCTTCAGGCGACAGCACTTGTGCATGAGGCTTGGCTCCGGGTTTCTGGAAATGGCGGACGCACTTGGAATGATCGCTCCCATTTTTTCAACGTGGCGGCATTGGAAATGCGGCGGATTCTGGTGGAAAATGCGAGGCGGAAATCCTGCCTAAAACGCGGCGGTCGGGATCAGCAGCGCATCGACATTGAGGACATCGAACTGGCGGATACTCAGCCCGATGACCGCATCCTTTTGATCGACGAAATGCTCCAGCGGCTGGAAGTGGAGGACCCGGTGAGCGCCCGGATCATCACGCTGAAGTTCTTTGGCGGCCTCACCAACAAGGAAGTTGCCGAAATGGAAGGCGTGGGGGAGCGCACCATCGAGCGTCAATGGGCGTTTGCCAGGACCTGTCTCTTTGACATGATCCGCAATGAAATGTGATCTGCTGCGGGAATCGCCGTTCATGAATTACATGTCGGTCCGTATCGACGGAACCAAGCTTGGCGAACGCATCCCAGATGGCCATTACCCCGCCATCCGACGCGGGAGAAAATAGTCGGCGGATTTTTTTCAGTTTTTGGCGGCTTTGGGAACTGGATCTCGCGTTTCAAAATATGGCGGCCTCGGAAACCCGTTTTTCGGCCTATTCCAACCCTTGCCGCAACCCATAGCTCCAGAACCCATGAAAGTCAAAAATCGCACGCTTCAGAATTTCGGTCTCATCGTCGTCGCCTTTGCTGCGGTGGGCTTTTCACCGTCCACTCAGGCGGCCTCGCTGACTTGGGGAGGTGCGACAAACGGAACGTGGAACACGACAACCAACTGGACCCCCAATCAAGCTCCCACCACGGCTGATGCCTTGACGATTCTCGGGCCGGCCAACGCGGCAGGTGCGCTGACCATCAATGTTGACTCTGCCTCGGCGGTCGGCAGCTTGAATATTACCGACACGGCAGCCGTGGTCTTGAGCAATACGACCAGCGGCTCGAATCAAACCCTCTCACTCGGTGGAGCCGTAACCGGTCTGACCACCGGCGCGGGTGCGGTAACCATCGGCTCGGCGGTTGCGAACCAAGCGGTGAACATCGCTTTGGGTGCGAGCCAAACCTGGAATATCGGCGCAGGCGGCATGACGGTGAATAATCCGATAGGCGGCTCCACCTTTGGATTGACCAAGACAGGCTCTGGCTTACTCACGCTTACTGGTGCCAACACTTTTACAGGCACCACCACCATCAATCTTGGCACGCTCAACCTCGGCGGTGGCACGGCAAGCGGTTCGATCAACTCTACCATTATCCTCGCGCTCGGCGGCGGCAGCTTGAGCTATACCCGCACTGGCAGCACCACGCAGACCTTTGCCAGCACCTCTGTCAACGCCGGGACATCCGCAGTCATCACTGTCGCGGGAGATACACTTGCCTTGGGTGCCATCACCCAAGCCGTCGGCGGAACGGTGGATTTCGGCACCACCGGGACTACCACCACCTCGACTGCGAATGTCAGCGGTATTCTCGGCGGATGGGCGACTATCAACAATACTGGCGTCGGAAACACCAATGGTGACTGGGTCGCCAACAATGGCAGCGGCACGATCATCACCTATGCCGGCTACACCAGCGTGACAGGAGTCGCGACCACTGGGACCGGACCGGCCGCCCAGAACTGGAAGACCACCAACACTACCAGTATTGCCGCCAATACGACGATCAACTCGCTCAACATGCAGAATGATTTCTCCGTCGCCAGTGGTGCGACGCTGACCATCAACAGCGGCGGGCTCATGATGCGAGGAGTGCAAAGGTGGCTCACCAACAACGGCGCTGGCACCATCACCGGAACCGGGAAAATCACTTCGGGATTGGCCTCAGGGGAATTGTTCGTTCACGTCCCAAAAAGCGATGCCATCGACTGGTCCATCTGGCCGACAATCACTGACAATGGAGTCACTCTCAACCAACTCATCAAGGATGGTCCCGGTTTGGTGTATCTGAGAAACCAAAACACCTACACCGGTGGAACTATCGTCAATGGCGGAACCCTGCGTTTGGAACACACCGCCGCCGACACCGATGGAATCGGGGTGATTCGTGGTACGCTGACCATCAATGCCGCCGGGACGGTCATTGGTGCCGGCACTGCGAACTCCCTTGGTTACACGGCTACCAAGTATGTCAACGTGATGAACGTCAATGGCGGCTTGTTCAGCAGCATCGTTGTTGGCGATCAAGGCTACGCCATCACCTACAACCTGAAGGGCGGCACCATTCAGAGCAACAGCGGCACCAGCAGCAACTCCACCACCTAGGTTTTGGTCTTCGGTGGAACGAGCACCGTCAATGTGCTTGCCAGCGACGCCACATCGACCATCGCTGGCCGGGCTGCGCTTCGTGATAACAACACGACACTCAATGTCGCCGACGGCACGGCGGCTACCGACTTGCTTGTCTCGGCAGCCATCACGGGCGCGTCCAATGTCACCAAGACCGGTTTGGGAACCATGTCCCTGACCGGTGCCAATACCCACACAGGTACGACATTCATTTCCGGTGGAAATAGTTTGCTCTCAGGCAGTATCACTGGATCCAGTCTTGCGGTTGGAAATATCAGCGGCACACCTGCTGCGATGTATCAAGCAGGCACCGTCACCACTGGTGGGGGCGGCCTTCGCATCGGCCAGACTGCCGGCGCATTCGGCTATTACAAACTTTCAAGCGGAGCCCTCACCCTGCCTGTAGGCGGCGAAGTCGATCCCGCTGGCAACGCTGCGGGTGCGGGAACATTTGGCCAGTTCGACATGGTCGGTGGTTCGGTCGGTGGCGGTGATTATCTACTTCCTAACCGTGGTGCCGCCGGATCGTCCAGTGTGACTAACATCACCGGTGGCACGTTCACCATTCCATCGACTGTGGTGGATAACGCTTTCAATGGCCTTTCCGCAAATTGGCAGAGCACGGGTGCCGCGCAGACCGCCGTGATTACGATCAAAGGCATCGGCCAGTTCGTCTCTCCGACTGTCCGGGTCAAACTGAACGAAGGAGTGAACTTCAACGGGCTTACCGGAAACAGCGCCAACGTGACGTCACTTAACCTAGGGTCCGGCGGTCTGTTGCAAACCCTCGGATTTTTGACCGGCACCGCCACCAATGTTAGCATCAACTTCAATGGTGGCACGCTCAAAGCCGGCAGCGCCGGAAACGCGTCGTTCCTCTCAGGTTTGGGATCCGTGAATGTTTATAGCGGAAACGCATCGATCGACAACAACGGCCAGGTGATTGAAATCGCACAGCCCTTCCTCGCGGCAACCGGAACCGGTGTGAGTGCGGTTCCAGTCACCGTCGCAGGGTCAGGATACATCACCCCGCCACAAGTCACCTTCTCGGGCGGAACCGTCACGGGCGGCGCAGGCAGCGCGGCCACCGGCTATGCGACCATCGATTCCACCACCGGAAAACTCACCGGAATCGTGCTCACCAATCTTGGCACTTACTCCAATACCACGGGTCTCGCGGTGTCCATCACCGGTGGCGGCGGCTCTGGTGCGACGCTCGGAGCGATTTCCACCGCAGCCAACACCAGCGGCGGCGTGACCTTCTCCGGTGCTGGCTCGACGACTCTGACAGGAACTAGCACTTACTCTGGAGCCACTACGGTGAATAGCGGTACTCTGCGCCTCAACGGCTTTGTTGACATCAACGCCAGTAGCGGCGTCACGGTGAACGGCAGCGGTGCGAAATTGCTTCAAATCTCTTCAACGACTCTCACGCCGACGGTGACCCTCACGCAAGGCACCGTTGACGGCACCGGCACGATCAGCACACTGAATGTAGGCAACTCCGTCGGCAACACGGTTGCCGTCGGTAACGGTAGCTCCGGCTCGCTTGCCATCGGATCGCTCACCTTCAATGGCGCGGCCACGGTGAATCTCGGATTAAATGGCACGTTGGTGGATAAATCCATCGCAACGAGCAGCTTGGCCACCAATACGGCAGGAATGGTTACTCTGAACGTGACCAATCCTGGCCTTTGGGTGACAGGGAGCTACGATCTGATCAGCTATAGCGGCACCCTTGGTGGTGCCGGATTCTCCAAATTCGCCTTGGGTCCACTTGCGGGGCTCGGCGGACGCCAGAGTGCGGCACTTGCGAATACCGGCACGGCGGTCGCCTTGGTCATTGCAGGGGATTCCCCGGTCTGGACGGGATTGTTCAGCGGTGAGTGGAGCACCGGTATCATTGGCGGATCGAAAAACTGGAAAATGCTGACTAGCGGTGGTGCCACGGATTTCCTAGCCAACGATCTGGTGCTTTTCGATGACACGGCCACCGGCACCACCACCATTACTATCAACGATGGCACTGTTAGCCCGATCAGCACTCTCTTCAACAACTCGGCTTTGAACTATACGTTGGGCGGCAGCAACGGCATCAACACCGGCACCTTGACCAAGAACGGAGCGGGAAGCCTGGTTCTCAATAATCCTAACAGTTATTCCGGCGCGACCACACTCAACGGGGGCACGCTCCATATCAATAACGCCTCCGCAATCGGTACCGGAACCTTGGTGATCAATGGTGGCGCGATTAACAACACCAGCGGATCGTTAAAAACACTCTCTACTAACAATCCACAGAATTGGAACGGCAACTTCACCTTCGGCGGTAGCAATGATTTAAATCTGGGCACCGGAGCTGTGACGCTCGCTGCCAGCGAGATCGTGACCACCAACGGCAGTGCCGTTCTAACCGTTGGCGGTGTCGTCAGCGGCACCGGTTTCGGTCTCACGAAATACGGCACCGGCACCCTGACGCTCAACGGCGCAAACGCCTACACCGGAAACACCACGGCGGGCGGAGGCACACTCAATCTAACCGGCACAGCCGCCATGACCGGCGGGCTGTTTGTGGGCGGCGGTGGCACGCTCAATTTGAACGGAACGTTCGGCACCAATACGGTCAACAATACCTTTATTGTCGGCCAAGGTTCCGGCACCGGCACCCTTAACATTCTGCCAAGTGTTTCCATTAGCCGGGCTAACCTCTTCATCGCGGACACCTATGGAGTTGACGGCGCAGTCTATCAATCCGGCGGTGCGGTGACGCTCACCCAGGGGGCCAGCGCGGACAACCTGCGGATCGGATCAACCGCTTCGGGCAATGGTTACTACAACATTTCCGGCGGCACTCTGACTGCCAATGAAATCGGTGTGGGAGGTCTTGCGAACGACACCACCGGTGTCATGGATGTCAGCGGTGGCACCGTCACGGACAAAGGATGGTTGGTGATCGGTCGCGGCGGTGCGACATCCTCCGGTGCCATGAATGTGACCGGCGGCGCGGTACTCTTTGGTGCCACCACAGCCAACCCGCTTGCACTCAACTGGGCCGGCACCAGCGGTGCCTCATCGGTGATCAATCTGGGTGGCGGTGCCGGAGCGGCAACCATCACAGGCCCAAGCACTGGAACCGCCGGCAAAGGATTGAATTTGTCATTTTCTAACATAGCGGGCACTTCCGGAATCGTCAATCTGCTGACTAACGGCACTCTGACGGTCAATGAAGTCGTGGTAGGCAATGCGAATCCGACCGCACTTCTCAATTTCAACGGCGGCACACTCAAGGCCACCGCCGCGAGCCGGGGAGTTGCCTTCATGCCTGCCGCCAACGTGGACGGCGTCTATGTCTATGGCGGCGGGGGGACAATCGACAACAGCAATACGAATATCACTATCGCCGCCGCGCTGGTTGCACCTACGGTCGGATCCGGCAATGGCGTGAACGGTATCACGTCCTTCACCGGTGGAGCGGGCTATATCGGGGCACCGCTGGTCAAGGTCGTGAATGATCCCGGTGATACCACTGGTGTGGGTGCGACGGCAGTTGCTACGGTGGCGGGAGGCGTGGTCACCGGTATCACGATCACCAATCCAGGCGTGGGCTATACCGCCCCTCCGACATTCACGGTCACCGGAGGCGGTGCCACCACCGCGGCCACCATCATCGGAACGGCTCCGACTGCGAACAGCAGCGGTGCCATGACCTTCTCAGGCACCGGGTTTACCACATTGACCGGCACCAACCTCTACACCGGTGGATCCACCGTCAATGGAGGCATTCTCCAGATTACCGATGACACCCAGTTAGGTGCTGTTCCCGGCTCGCCGACAGTGAACATCACGCTGAAAGGTGGAGTATTGTATAATAACAATTCCACCCCATCGATCAGCGCGAACCGGACGATATCCTTGGATGCCACCGGCGGTTATCTTCAAGCGGGCTGGGCTCCGAAAACGATTACCGTCAATGGTTTGATTACCGGTGTCGGCGGTTTGGGAATCAACTGGGACGGAGGCTCGGTCGTCTTGACTGCTGTAAACAATTATGCGGGTAACACCACCATCGGCACGGCAGGACCCGGTTACTATGTTAACGTGGCCGCCAATCCAACCTTGAAGCTGGGTATCGACAATGCCTTGCCTTATGGCACCGGCAAAGGAAACCTGAACTTCGGAACCAGCGCCAACGCCAACATTCCGACCTTGGATCTCAACGGCCACAACGCGCAGGTCAACGGCCTGACTGGCAGTGCCAATGCCGTCATCGACAACCTCACCGGAGCCGGGTCCTATGTCCTCACGGCCGGAAACAACGACCAGACCAGCACTTTCGCTGGCACTGTCAATAACACTTCCGGCACCGTGGGATTTACCAAGACCGGCAGCGGCACCTTGACTCTAACGGGTGTCGGTAATTATATCGGGAATACGACAGTTAACAATGGAACACTTGTTGTCAATCGGTCTAACAACATACTCAACGCCGTCACCAGCGCGCTTGGTAACAACCAAGTAGCGCACACGGTCACGGTGAACAACGGAGCCACGCTCCAGTTCAACTCCGGCGATACCATGGGCAGCGCTGTTTCGTCCTTGTCCACCACGATTGTGATCAATGCCGGCGGCACCGTGACCAACGGCGGGGTTGTCTTCAACCGCTTGGGTTCTGTTACCTTGAACGGCGGCACGCTCACTTCCGTCAGCGGTGCGATCACCGGCTATCAAACCTACAGCTTCGATTCAAGCGCGGTGGTGACGGCCGGCGGTTCTGCCGCATCCACAATCACCACGAACGGCACGTTTAACGGTATCCACCTCAACACGAACACCTTCTTCAACGTGACGGATGCCACCTCGTCCTCCGCCACCGATCTGACGGTTTCCGCTCCGCTGATCGACCGGAATTTAAGTGAAGGCGGCTCGGGCGGTCTCACCAAAACGGGCTTCGGGACCATGACAATTACCGCAGTGAATACCTACACGGGCGTGACCGAGATCGACTTCGGGACACTGCAGATCGGCGACGGCACGACGGATGGCTCGATCGCAAGCTCCGGCGGCATCACCAACAATGCGGATCTTGTGTATAATCTTGTTGGGACCCGGACTTATGGGAATATCATTTCCGGTTTCGGCAATCTTACCAAGAAGGGTGCTGGCACGCTAACACTTAGCGGCGTAAATACCTACAGCGGCAACACCATCGTCAATGCAGGCACGCTCGAACTGGCCACCACCGGCCAACTCAAGTTTGTTCTCGGGGCCACATCTGGCGTCAACAATAGCCTAACCGGCAGCGGCACCGCCACCCTCAAGGGCAGCTTCGTTATCGACACCAGCGCCGCAGATTCCCTCAGTTCAGGCACCTGGACTTTGGAGAACGTCTCGACTCTCACCGGTGCTTACGATGCCGCATTCAGTGTTTCCGGCTTCGTCGATGCCGGTGGCAACAAATGGACGAAAGCGAACGGAGCGAAGATCTATACCTTCGACGAAACCACCGGCATTCTGACCCTGGCCCCTGCGGGTGGATATTCCACCTGGGCCTCCGCCAACGCGCCAACTGGCACCGCCAGTGACGACTACGACAAGGATGGGGTTTCCAATGGTATCGAATATGTGCTAGGAGGTTTGTCCTCTACCAACGATCTCGGAAAACTTCCCGCTGTCTCCACCAGCGGCGGTAACTTTATTTTCACCTTCCAGCGCAAACAGAACACAGCCGCTGACACCACGGTGAAAATCGATGTCAGCACCACCCTCGTCAGTTGGCCGTCCGTTTATACGGTTAGCACCACCACCGCCACTTCCACTGCAGGTGTGACAGTTACCGACAACCTCGATGGCACCGACACCGTAACCTTGACCCTAACCCAAGCGCCGGATGTCGCGAAATTCGCCCGCCTGGAAGTAACATTTTTTTGATGCAATCCACCACCCGGTTCTCGTCCCCGTCGGCAGCGTGTCGGCGGGAGCGGGAAATGGCAGTTATTTGGGGCGCGGCAAAGTGACTCAAATCGGCGGAAGTTCATTGTTTTGGACATTTGCTACTTTGATTGGCATAATCGGCGCAGGCTTAGGGTGGAAGATGCTCAATCGGCGTGCAAAGTATTGAGACTCTTCAAGAAAGTTCGCTAAGGACGATGCCTGCTAACTCACAGCCAGCCGCAGGCTTGCTTGGCGTAGTAGGTGAGGATCATGTCTGCGCCAGCGCGTTTGATGGCGGTGAGGGACTCGAGGACGATGGCTTTTTCGTCGAGCCAGCCACCGGCGGCGGCGCTCTTGAGCATGAGATATTCGCCGCTGACTTGGTAGGCGGCGAGGGGGAGGGTGGTGGTTTCGCGGACTCGGGCGATGATGTCGAGGTAGAGTCCGGCGGGTTTGACCATGAGCATATCGGCGCCTTCGGCTTCATCAAGGAGGGTTTCCCGGATGGCTTCGCGGGCGTTGGCAGGGTCCATTTGGTAAGTTTTCTTGTCGCCATCCTTGGGCGCGGAGTCGAGTGCGCCACGGAAGGGGCCGTAAAACGCGGACGCGTATTTGGCGGTGTAGCTGAGGATGGAGACGGCGGTGAAACCTTCGTCATCGAGGGCCTCACGAATGGCGGCCACGCGGCCGTCCATCATGTCGGATGGGGCGACGATGTCGGCTCCGGCGCGGGCGTGGCAGAGGGCTTGGTGGCAGAGGACGGCGACGGTTTGGTCGTTGAGGATTTCTAAAGCGCCGGTCGCGTGGCGGTGGACGATGCCGTCGTGGCCTTCTGAGTTATAGGGATCGAGCGCGACATCGGTGATGACGGTGAGCGTCGGGTGGGCGGCTTTGAGGGCGCGGATGGCGCGGGGGACGAGGCCGGTGTCGTTGTGGGATTCCTCGGCGAGGGGGGTTTTGAGGGATTCCTCGATTTTCGGGAAAAGAACGACGGCGGGGATGCCGAGTGCGTGGGCCTCGCCGGCCTCTTTTACGAGACTGGCCAAGGACCAACGGGTGACGCCGGGCATGGAGGCGATGGGTGTGTCCTGGGCGTCCTCATGGAAAAATAAGGGGAGGATGAAGTCCGCAGGGGTGAGGGTGGTTTCCCGGACCATGGCGCGGATGGCGGGCGTGCGGCGGTTGCGGCGGGGGCGGTTCATGTTAGAGGATTGGGGATTAGGAAGTCTCGCGTGAATTTTTAATTCAACAATTACTTATCTACAATCCACTATCCGCGATCGCGATCGCATTCGCGGCGGCATATTCCCGGGCGTGGGTGAGACTGATTTGGATTTCGGAGATGGCGTTTTCCTGGGCGAAACTCGCAGCGGCTCCCTGGAGCGCGAGTTTGGGCGCACCAGACGCATCGCGGATAATTTCGAGCTCGAGCCAACTGGCATGGCTGCCGATCCCGGTGCCGAGAGCCTTGGAAACCGCCTCTTTCGCTGCGAAGCGGGCGGCGTAGTGGAGAGCGGGCTTGCTTTGCATCTCGCAATAACTCCGCTCGGATGAAGTAAAGAGTTTTTCAAGAAATGGTTCGCCATAGCGTTCGATGGCGGAGGCGATGCGTTCCACTTCCACGACGTCAATACCGATGCCAAAGATTTTCATACGTAAAATTCGTATCCGGTGTAAGCGCCGCTGACAGGTTGATTTTCAATTCCAAGAATCTCCTCCAGCCGATTTTCGAGATAAAGTGCTTCGTGAACCCGGAGTCTCCCGACGAGTGGTAGCCGCTGGCCGCGGGTATTGATCCAATGCACTTGGTAGCTTTTGGTAATCTGTCCGTAAGAGTCCTTGCTGGTTTTTTCGCGGACGAAGAGTTGAGTAATTTCCAACTTTTTGACGGTTTTGTCACCTATCCACGGGATCGGGCGAATTCTAATTTTTAAATCGGAACCGGAAATCTGAATGTTCGTGTGGTTTAAGAACGTGGCGAGCAGACAGTAAGCGCCGCAAATCGCAAACAACAGCAGAGGACTCTCTAGCGTTAGTTTCGCCATCCAATCAGGTTGTTCAATCCAGTCGAGAAACGATTCATCGCCAAGCATCTTATGGAACCAGAAAATGAAAAATCCAATGAAGTTCATGTAAATCACAGTGAAGATCCCTAACATAATGGGGTTGCGATCCCACTGACAGACAATCAACGTTTCCGCTTCGTTTGACCTTTCCGAAATGCTGCCGGGAACTGGGATACATCTTCCCATGTTCACGAGTTGTATGCAGCCATCAGCTCCTTCATTTCACGCACAGCAGTCGTCAGTCCGACGCGGGTGGAGCGGGCGATGATGCTGTGGCCGATGTTTAGCTCGGAAAGATGAGGGATGGTGAGGATGCGGGCGAGGTTGGTGTAGTTGATGCCGTGACCTGCGTTCACCTTGACGCTGGGGTGGCCTTCCTTGGCGGCGGCGATGAGGCGGTCGAGCTCGGCTTGGGCGTGGTCGTCGGTGGCATTGGCGAAGGCTCCGGTGTGGAGCTCGATCATGTCGGCGCAGGCTTCACCGGCGGCTTCGACTTGTTTCAAATCGGGGTCGATGAAGACGCTGACGTGGATGCCAGCGTCTTGGAGGCGGGCAATGACCATGCGGGTTTTGTCGAAATTGGCTAGCACGTTGAGGCCACCCTCGGTGGTGATTTCGAGGCGGTTTTCGGGGACCAGGCAGACGAAGTCCGGCTTGAGCTTGAGGGCGATGCCGACCATTTCCTCGGTCACGGCCATTTCAAGATTCAAGGGCAGTGGCACCTCGGCCCGGATCCGGTAGGCATCGGCGTCTTGCATGTGTCGGCGGTCGCCGCGGACATGGATGGTGAGGGCATCTGCGCCACCGGCCAAGGCATCATGGCTGGCTTGGATGGGGCAGGGCTCGGCATTCGGTGCGCTAGGATTTTGCGCATAACGGGCCTGACGAAGGGTGGCGATGTGGTCGATATTGACTCCAAGAAGCAAAGGCATGGCCGGGAGATAGCGCGATGGAGGGCTTCCGGCAAGGCTCACTTGCACGGCCAGCATCACGGCGGCGAGAGCTGGGTGAACGGCCACCACGGAAGATTTCTCAAAATCCAGAATGAGAGGATGAAGCCCAAGGCGAACCAGCCGAGCCGGGCGCTGAGCCGGATGCCGGCTAGGCACCGGGGTCTCCCTCCGGGTCTGCGGTCCAGCAGGGCAAGCGTGCCGAAGAGCAGGCCACAGGCGAGACCTGTGAGGAACAGGGGATTCATCCGCCATGACAGTGCGAGATCGCCCTTGAGGAAGGCGAAAAATGCCCGCGTCCCGCCGCAGCCCGCGCAGTTCAGGCCGGTGAGTTGGTGGAAATAACAGACCGGAGCGCCCGTGTAGATCGTCGGCTCAAACGCGAGCAAGAGGCACCGGGCAAGCCATGCGCTGGCGATGACCCCTACAACCCGCAGAATCCAGGGAGTTTTGTGCCAGCACGTAACCAGGAATTTCCACTCCATCTCAGTGGTGTGGCGCAGACAAGGCGGCGAAAACGCCGAAACCGAGTATTACCAGCGTGAACAAGGCAATGATGCCGACGCCGATCCAACCCATGGTGACTCCGGCTTTTGCGGTGCCGAGCATTCCCGCCAAGGACGGATCACTCGCGATGGCTTGTTTCATTTGCCCGCCAAATACAATGGCGAGGATGCTGCATGGCAGGGAAATGACGACGCCATAACAACCGCATAGTCCGAAGACGATGCCCACGATTCCCAGCACCATCGACGCGGTGGCCTTGCTCGTGCTGCCTGTTACCATGGGTGGCGTGTAAGTGGTGGGGGCCGAGGGTGGCGCGTAGGGAGTATTCAGCACTGGTCCTTGCATAGGCTGGAGCGGGGTGGTGGCGGAACCCAACGATGCAAACGATGTTAACTCAGGCACCCTGCCTGCAGCCAGCCAGTCCTTCATGCCATCCTTCCAAACCATGTCCGCAGCAGTGACCTCACCGGAGGCGAGCTTCGCGAGCAATTCTCCTTCTGCGACCGGGCCAAGTTGTGTGCCGTTTTTCGAGTAATACCATTGCATGCCGTGCTGTTGATAGCAGTTCGGAGAATTCTGACCATCGTAAAAACCGTCGTGGCAGGATCATGTCAAGCACTGGCCATGGTCCGGCCAGTGTGAGGAACCTGATTGCGACACTGGCTTACTTCAAGCGGATGTAGCGCTTGTGGTCCGGGGTGATCGGGGTGTTGTCGCGGACCTTGAGGAATTCCGCGTCGTTTAGCATCACCGTCGTGTAGAGTGGGCCGCTGAACCAATCGAGCAGGTTCGGCGAAACCTCGACGATCCGGCGCGGGTGAGGGCCGGCAACTTTGGTGACGGTGAGTGATAGGTATTTGTGACCGCCGATCATGACGGCGGAGACGACGGGCTTGGGCGGAACAGCAAGCAGGCTGCCGGTGCTGAGGTCACTCCACGAGGGTAGGGTACTGGCGGCGAGGGCGGTTTTTGCCGCGAGGCCGGTGCCGGTGAGGTTGATGTCGTAGGGGTTTTTCGTTCCGATGACATTGCTGGCGAGGTGGATGGCGGCGGTGCGGGGACCGGTGGCGGTGGGGGCGAATTTGACCGTGAAGGTGGTGGTGCTGCCGGGGGTGAGAGTGGTCAACAGCGGTGCGGTGGTGAGGATGTCGGCGCTGTTGGTGCCATTTACCGATAAGACGAGGCCGGTGAGGTTGGCGGTGCCAGTGTTTTTGACGGTGTAGGTGAAGTCGCCCGAAGTCTTCCCGACGGTGATTGAACCGAGAGTGTTAGTGCCGCCATCGGCCACGGCATTAATGCCGCGCGTGAGGTCGATTACCGGGACACCGATGCCGGTGCCAGTGAGATGGATGTCGTAGGGGTTTTTCGTCCCGGCGACATTGCTGGCGAGGTGGATGGTGGCGGTGCGGGTGCCGACGGCGGTGGGCTTGAATTTCACCGTGAAGGTAGTACTGGCACCGGGGAGGAGGGTGGTCAGCAGGGGGGCGGTGGTGAGGATGTCGGTGCTGTTGGTGCCATTCACCGACAAGACCAGGCCGGTGAGGTTGGCGGCACCGGTGTTACTGACGGTGTAGGTAAAGAGGCCGGAGGTGCTGCCGACGTTGACCGAACCGACGCGGTTGGTGCCGCCATCGACTACGGGGTTGACGCCACGGAAGATGCGGATGTCTGGGAGTGTGGTCTGAGTCAGTCGCAACAAGGCCGCGCTGACACTGCCCGTGTCCGATGATCCCGCATCGCGGAGGGTGAGTGTCCAAGTCCCGTTTGCCTGGGCTGGGGTAAGTCCACCGAATGCGGTGGCAAGGCTGGTCAACGGGGGCGGGTTGGTTTGTCCGGTCTGCCCTGGGCCGGTCGTCCGATACGTTCCCGGCGGGATGACTCCGTTATCTCCGACTGTCCCGGCAGCCGTCCAAATGTCACTGCCTGTGGCGGCATCCGAGAAGGTGTATGAGCCCGTGTAATTTGACGAATCACCGAAGCTAGCAGCCGTCGTGACACCAATGCGGCTGACGAGCACGAGGCTGCGGGTGCCACCTGGTGAGGCCAATACGACATCCACGTCGCCAGCCCAAGTGTGGATCATCGTGAGATCCACAACGGCATCGGTCAGATTGCTGGTGATGCCAGAAACCGGGAAACTGACCACCAGAGGGGTGCCGTATGACGGTAATGTGCCGGTGCCCCCGTCTGGAATCGCACCGACACCGGTGCCAGCAATACCGTTTGTCACGGTCAAGGTGGGGTTAAAGATTTGGGGAGCGCCCGAAGTGACATTGGTGATGGTGACGGTGTCGGTGAAAATGGCGGCGGCGAGTCCATTAGCCGTGGCATTGAGGGAGTAAGTGATCGGCGTTGAGCCACCGGCGGCAAGGGTGCCGCTGGCGACCGAGAGTGTGGCCCATGTCTGGGTTATTGACGCGTGCCAATTGAGGGAAGCCGCGGAGTTATTGGTCAGGGTGAAGGTGCCTGAGGTAGGAGTGAATGGTCCGCCCACCGGTCCGGTGGCAGCCAGTCCGGTGAAACTGACATTGAGCGGATCAAGCGGGCCGCCGTTGACCGTGAGATTGAAGGATTTCACCACGGCTGCGCCGCTGTTGTCCTGCACGGTCACGCGGATGACGTAGGTGGATGCCACGGTGGTGGCGAGAGTGGTGGCGGTGACTGCTCCGGTGAGTTGGTTGACGGTGACGGTGCCGCCGCCGGGGAGTGTCGTGGGAAAAACGGATACTGGAGTAGCGCCAAGATTATTGTTAGCATCGGCAGGTCCGGCGGTGGGGGTCGCGGTGATGTTGGCGTTTTGGGCGACGCTTTGGTTCGTGTAGTTGCCCAGCGTGGGTGCGGGATTGGGCAGGACGATGAGATTGAAAGTGCCGGAGGTGGTCGAACCAAGGTTGTCAGTGACGGTCAAAGTGACCGGGTACGTGCGGCTGGTATTGGTGGTGACGAGCGAGCTGTCGGCCAGTGCGCTGACGGTGACATTATTGCCCACCAGACTGGCGGTCATGGTGCTGTCCATTGGCGCATTGGAAACCGCCACCGTGAGGGGCTGATTGATATCCGAAGCTGTGGCTACTATCGCGTTGGTTGCGGTGGGGGTGCCACGCGTGACGGTCATGTTGCCGGTGATGTTGAGCACGGGCGCAGTGTTGCTGCTGGTGATCGTTAGGTCGGCCCCTGAAACATCGAAGAAAATATTTCCCACGGCCTCGACCTTGATGCGGCCCTGGGTAGTGGCGACGTTCGCGATGTTAGGCAGGGTCACATTTTCTGCGCCGTCATTGGGTGTGCTCGCCGCGAGGACGATGGGATAGGTGTAGCCGCCGTCGGTGGAGAGCGTGATTTTCACGTTGGCGCAACTAACGGGCGCGGCAGTGGTATTGGCAACAGACCAGGTGACTGGCACCACGGAGCCACCAGCGAGCGTGGCTGCGGAGTTCTGCGAAGTGACCACGAACGGACCCGCGGTGGTTGTCGAGGTGACGTTCGTCGAGGCATAATTCGAACCACCTCCGCCGGGATGGTTGTCGCGCACGGTCACGCGGAATTTCATGGTGCGGTTCGTGATGGGGAGGAATTCCGCCGTGGCGAATCCGCCGACGGTGGCGGGCGGGGTGTTGGCGTTGTTCAGAATGTAGGTGAGCGAGGGAAAGATCCGGGTCGGGCTGATAGTGGGATCGAACGAGCGGAAAATGGGGGAAGCCCCGTTGTCGCGGGGGACGGCGTTCGGATTTTGGGCCGCGCCTTTATCAAACTCTTCCCAACAGTAAGTGAGCACATCGCCCGCATCTGAATCCGTCCCGACGGCGGTGAGCGCGAAGGGCGTCTGCTGGGGAATTGTGTGATTGGCGGGAGCGGTGACGGTCGGCGGTGTGTTGCCGGTGGCGGTGATCACGCCCACATTGCCGGGAGATGTGGTCGTAACCGCATCGATTTCATCATAACTGATGGTGTGGAAATAGTCATCGCTATGCGGCGCAAGATCCTGCGGTGAGCAAATCCCCGCGTAGGCCATGATGGTAGTGCCACTGCCGGGTTCGTAGGCGGTGGGGCCGTTACGGTTGCCGCCGGAACAACTTCCCGAGGTTCCGTTAAATGGATGGTCGGCACCGAATTGGTGGCCCATTTCATGAGCCACGTAGTCGATGTCATAAGGATCGCCCACTGGATTTGAAGAACCGGTGATACCGTTTGCCTTTTGCCCGGTTACACCAACCACGCCCAGTCCCGCCAAGCCGCCGCCGCCGGTGCTGAAAGTGTGGCCGATGTCGTAGTTCGCATTACCGATGACGGCATCGATTTTCGTCTGGCTTTCACCAATCAAGGCATTGGCGTCATTGTCGGTGAAGCCATCGGTCACTGGGTCGAGGAAAATGAGTTGCTCCTCGTTGTTGATGAGTTTCAGCCGGATGGCGAATTCACGTTCATAGACTGCGCTGACGCGGTTGACGGTGGTGATGATCGCGCCGAATGCGCCGTCGAGTGTGCCGCCACCGGCTGCGGCCGCATATTCTCCGGTGCAGGCGATGGCCAGACGGTAGGTGCGCAAGGAGGCACCCGTCGGTCGCTCCGCCTGGGCGGCTGGCTGCCCTTTGTCTGGTGCCACACCAAGATCTGGAAGGAGGCATTGCATGGACTTTGCCGCATTGACATAATCCCGCCGCTGATAGGAAACATACGTGGTGTTATCATTCCGCCAATAGGGGTCGATATAGACGGTGTCGGTGCCGGTGAAGACAAGAGCGTGAAATCCTTGCGGCGTCTGATCGAGACGGGCGGAGAGCAGGGGATTGTCAAGCCCGCGACCGATGTAGGTTTTGACGTCAGGAAAGCGTGCGGCGAGCTTGGATTCCATCAGCGGCGACTCTTCGATGGCGAAGCGGGCCATCGTTCCATCGGGCATCGGCAGCGTGAGTTCTTGCGGCGGTTCGGCACCGGCCCGGGACTCGAGCGGCGCACCGGCCACGGACTTGCGAAATCCATTCCAGTCCAAGCGGATAGTCCGGTAAATTTGCGGCACGACAGTCCGCTGCATGACCAGCGGACCTTTTCCTGCTGGCAAATCCGCTTCGACGACATCCGTCCACAGGCCAGCGGCTTGTGCTTGCGCGTGGACCGTGCCGGATGTCATCGCCATTCCCAGCAGGCAGGCGAGACAGGAAGCAGACAGGGCGTGTTTTAAAAATGGATTCATGAGATGATCTGACAGGATTTTGTTCGAAAATAATGAGCTAACGTATCAATTTGATACTGCGCAACACTGCTGATTCCCTGCCAACTGACAAGCTAGAAGAACGCTCCTAAGCGGAAATAGCGTAACAAGGGTGTCACCCGTCAGCTTGAAACATCCCTCACCAAAAACAGTTGCCTAGCCGCAGGCTGGCGATAGCTTGCAAGCCGCTATGATTATTGCCCCGAAGATCCGTGGATTCATCTGCACGACCGCCCATCCGGAAGGTTGTGCCGCACATGTTGCCGAACAAATCGCCGTCGTGAAAAGCCGTGGGCCGATCACTAACGGCCCGCAGCGCGTGCTGGTGATTGGCTCGTCCACCGGCTACGGGTTGTCCTCACGAATCGCCGCCGCGTTTGGCTCCAATGCAGCGACCATCGGCGTGTTCTTCGAGCGTCCCGGCGAGGCCGACCGCACCGCGACGGCTGGCTGGTATAACACCAGGGCATTTGAAAAGGAAGCAGCCGCCGCCGGTCTTTATGCCCGCTCTTTCAATGGCGACGCTTTTTCCGATGAGGTGAAAACGGAGGTCGTCGCCGCGATCAAGGCAGACCTCGGGCAGGTGGATCTGGTTGTTTACAGCCTCGCCTCGCCGCGCCGCACCGATCCGAAGTCCGGCGAGGTTTATAAATCCGTCCTCAAGCCCGTGGGCGCGAGTTATACGAACAAGAATCTCAACACCGGCACCGGCGTGGTCAATGAAATCACCATCGAACCCGCAGAGGGCGACGACATCCGGCAAACCATCGCCGTCATGGGTGGCGAGGATTGGGAACTGTGGACGGATGCGTTGCTAGAAGCTGGCGTGATGGCGGCTGGCGTGCAAACCGTGGCCTACTCCTACATCGGGCCGGAAGTGACGTGGCCGATTTACAAAAACGGCACCATCGGCAAGGCCAAGGAGGATCTGGAGCGGGTCCAGCGGGCACTCGATGTCAAGCTCGCGCCACTCGGCGGCAAGGCCTGGGTTTCCGTGAATAAGGCGCTCGTCACCCAAGCCAGTTCCGCCATTCCCGTCGTCCCGCTTTACATCTCACTATTATATAAAGTGATGAAAGCGGAGGGCACCCATGAAGACTGCATCGAGCAAATGGACCGCCTGCTCCGCGAGCGCTTGTATAATGGCGATCCCCAGCCCGACGCCGCCGGGCGCATCCGCGTGGACGATTGGGAAATGACTCCGCAGGTCCAGGCTCTTGTGGGTCAGCGCTGGAGTGAGGTGAACACGGAAAATTTCCCCCAACTCGGCGATTTCGAGGGCTATCAATCCAGCTTCCTGCGCTTGTTCGGCTTCGGACTAACAGGCGTGGATTACAGCGCGGAGACCGATCCGGCGGTGGGAATTCCCTCGTTGGAGCTGGCCTGAGGCGAACGAATTCACACAGATACGTGTAAAAGGAGCGCCGGGCTTGCGCTTGAATTCACATTCACCGAACCAACCTTTCTCAAACGACGCTATCGCAAGGAGATTTCTTCCGGGCTTATGGAGATGCTGCTACAAGGGGAGCTTGGCGCGGATGTGGGCGGCGACTTGATGGAAGGCGGCGGAGATTTTGCTGAGGGCGGGTGAGACGAGGGCGATGGGGGCGCCGCTGTCGCCGCGCTCGCGGGTCTCGATGTCGATGGGGATCTGGCCAAGGAGGGGGACGTTCATTTCGGCGGCTTCGCGGACGCCGCCGTCTTTGCCGAAGAGGTGGTATTTTTTACCGTCGTCGCCCTCGAACCAAGCCATGTTTTCAATGAGGCCGAGGATGGGGACGTTGACTTTGGCGAACATGGAGACGGCTTTGCGGGCGTCGATGAGGGCGACTTCTTGGGGGGTGGTGACGATGACGACGGCATCGACGGCGACGGTTTGGACGATGGTGAGCTGGATATCGCCGGTGCCGGGCGGGAGATCGAGCACGAGGTAATCGAGGTTTTCCCATGCGACTTGGCGGAGGAATTGCTGGGTGTAGCGGGTGGCCATGGGACCGCGAACGATGACGGGGGAGCGGTCTTCGAGGAGGAAGCCCATGGACATGAGTTTTACGCCGTGGGCTTCGAGGGGGATGATTTCGTCTTGGTCGTTGGCCATGGGGCGCTCGTTCACGGCGAACATTTGGGCGACCGATGGGCCGTAGAGATCGCAGTCGCAGAGGCCGACCTGTGCGCCTGTGGCGGCGAGGGCGACGGCGAGATTGGCGGCGACGGTGGATTTTCCCACGCCTCCTTTGCCAGAAGCGACCGCAAGGATGCGCTTGACGCCGGGAATTGAGGACTTGCCGACAGTCGAGCCAAGACCACCAGCGGCGGCGGGCGCGTCTTTGACGTCGATCTCGATTTTCACGGTGCCGATGTCCGGCAGGGGATCGAGGATTGCGTGGCAGTCTTGGAAAATCTGTTCCGGCACCTTGGGATCGCGAGTCGCGATTTCGAGTTGGACCGTGACGAGGCCGGGCTCGCATTTCACCTCTTTGACGAGGCCGAAGGAGATGATGTCCCGAGAAAAACCGGGGTAACGGACTTGGCGGAGCGCTTCGCGGATGAAATCAGGAGTCATGGACGGCGGGATTCTCTCCCGATCTTCGGTCGGTGCAACGCGTTTGTGGAAAATGTGCCTCGCATTGGATTCCTAAACTCTCAAGAACGCGGATTGTGAGGCTCAATAGACGGGCTTTCATCGGAAATCACCACGATTTTCTCCTTTCCGCCCCTCCGAATGTTGTTAGCTTCTGGTAGCGAAACACCTGCCTAGCCCTGACGAATTTTTCCTGCTCACTGCTCACTCTCAAATCTTTTCTGATCACTGATCACTGCTGACTCGGCACTTCTTCACCCCATGCCCCCCTCCGATTCCCAGATCTTCCTCCGCGAGCTCGACAAAAAGCTCTGGACCGCTGCCGACAAGCTCCCGGCGGGGACGGAGATCAAGGAGCGTGGGCGTCTCGCCCACTCTTACAAATTCACTTCCACCGGCAAGTTCATCGACGACGCGCTGGAAGCGGTGGAGAAGGAGAACCCGAAGCTCAAGAACGTCCTCAACAAGAACTACACCCAGCTCCAGATCGATCCGGCGAACCTCGCGGGGCTCATCGACCTCATCGCCAACATCCCGTTCCAGCACGCGGACCTTCACGCGAAGGACATCCTCGGCCACGGCCCCAAAACCTCCCGTTCAAAGTCTTCCTCTGTGTCCCTTGGCGACCTTTGCGCCTTTGCGGTTAAAAATTCTTCCTCTCCCATGGCCATCCGCAGCATCGACTTCGACTTCGGCAAGGAACCGGCGGACACCTTCATCCGCGACCAGCACCCGGACCTCCGCGCCGACTTCGTGATGGCACTGCCCAGCGCGGCAGCGCGTTCACTCCCGCGAAGCCACCCCGCAGATCGTCCCAACGGGAGGATAAACCCGCCCTTCAACATTAAAGAATGGTGGGACGGCAAGCTGGAGGGCGACGCCCGCTGGAAATACGGCACGCCGCCGCAGGGGAATGCCAACTTCGCGTGGGTCCAGCACATGCTCCACCACCTCGCGCCGAATGGCTCGATGGCGCTGCTGCTCACCAATGGCTCGAAGAGTTCGAATTCCAGCGGCGAAGGCGACATCCGCCGCGCCTTGATCGAGGCAGATCTCGTCGAGTGCATGGTCGCCCTGCCCGGCCAGCTCTTCACCAATACCCAGATTCCCGCCTGCATCTGGTTCCTCACAAAAAACAAAGCCAAGCGCTCCCGGCCTGGTGCCGCCGCCCTACGCGACCGCCGCGGCGAAACGCTCTTCATCGACGCCCGCAAGCTAGGCTTTATGAAGGACAGGGTGCTGCGTGATTTCGCTCCAGACGACGTTGAGAAAATCGCCGGAGCTTTCCGCGAATGGCGTTCTTCCGCTGAAAACTCAAAACTGAAAACTAGCAACTTCGCATCGTATTCCGATGCGCCGGGCTTCTCGAAATCCGCAAATCTCACGGAAATCATCTCACACGGTCACGTCCTCACACCGGGCCGCTACGTCGGAGCCGAAGACATCGAAGACGACGGTGAAGGATTCGACGTGAAAATGTCCCGTCTCAGCGCTGAGCTAGCCAACCAATTCGCAGAGTCCGCCAAACTCGAATCCGCCATCAAAGCCAACTTGAAAGGACTCGGCTATGCGCTCTAAATGTTTGGTGGCAATTCCCCCTCTCCCCGTGGGAGAGGGCCGGGGTGAGGGTTTTCGTGAGGGATTTCTGCCACAGGCCGAAAATAAAGAAACCCCTGGCTCCAGTCACCGTCGCGAAGGGCGGGAGAGGGAATTCCAGGGTCAGCGGCATCAATTGGCTGCATTCTGCGCGAGCAGGCAAGAGATAAAATGTAAACCCATAGGTTGACATGGCTGTCGAGCTCATCCAGATTCCCGGTGTCACGAATCACCAGCAGCTCGTCTGGCAGATCCGCGTTCTTCAGATCAACGGCCGCAACTTCGTGCTCGGTCCCTTGGTGGAGTGGGAGCGGAAATCACCGGGCGACTACAAGAAAATCATGAAAATCCTATCGATCATCGGCCAAGTGGATCGGATCCGAGATGAGAAAAAGGTCAAGAAGAGCAGCAACCCGAAACACGACGGAGTCTATGAAATCCGTGCCGACAAAGGCAGCGCCCGGCTGATGTTCTTCTACTGCGAAAAAAACCAAGCCGCCGTGATTTGCACCAACACCTACTGGAAAACCAAGAGTAGCAGGAAAGAGCAGGATCAAGCTTTTGAAAACTGTCACCAACTGAAACAAATCTATGAGCAGCATAACTGAAAAACGAGTAGTGGCCGAATCGCCTGCCGCAACCTCACTTCCCGACGACATCGCCGCGCTCTTTGCGAACACACACCAAGCCTCCGCCAAGGAACTGGCCGGACTGGCCAAAGCTGCGGAGGTACTCCGCGCCGATCCGGCCTTCCTCGCGGAAATCTCCAAGGGCCTCATTGTTGAGGATATTCTCCGTGCCATGGAAGCCACTGGACTCAAACGCAACACCCTCGCCGCCAAACTCGGCAAATCACGCCAGTATATCGGCAAGATTCTCGATGAAGAACAACCCGCAAACTTCACCATCGATACCCTCGCCGAGTTATCCACCGCCCTCGATGTAAAACTCCACGTCCGTATGCTCCCCGAGAGTGAACGCATGATCTTCGTGCGCGGCCTCACCGTGACCACTGACGTGAAGCCCGGCACGGATTTCCCGAAACTGGAGCCAAAACATGCCTCCGTTTTTGTAGACCGCTTCGAATCCAGCAACATCACCGTATTCCCCAGCCCACACCATGAGCGAACCCGTTTGTCATCTTGATGAGTTTTTCATGACGCGCGTGAACGTCGCGTGGCATGAGCCGACACAGCCCGGCAGCATCGATATCGATTATCTCTTCGACTACGATGTCGCTAGGCATACCACGGAAAAGCAACGCTTCCGTCTCGCTTTCCGGCTGGCATCCAAATCCAAAACGTCAACGCCGGTTGATTATTCCTTGGATTGCGAAATCGTCGGCTTCTTCCGTTTTCCCGAGGATGCCACAGAGGAAACCATGCAAAGTCTAGTGCGCCTCAACGGCTGCACGATTCTCTACGGAATCCTGCGTGGACAAGTGTCCAATATCACAGGTTCCTTTCCCCACCGGAAAATGGTCCTGCCCACCGTAATGATGGAGGAGGTGGTCAGAGATATAGAGCTGGAAAAAGCACAGGTCCGCCAAGCGAGTCTATCAACTAAGAAGAAAACCGCGAATAAAGCCCCCAAAACGGCGAAATCCGCCAAGAAAAAGTGATGGGATCTAACATGAATCACTTCGCATCAAGTCTTCACAAGGCACATCGTCCTAGCCAAACCCTCGCCCTCGACGTGATGGGTGAGTATGTGGTG
The DNA here is from genome assembly GCA_025354565.1 of Akkermansiaceae bacterium. Classification (GTDB taxonomy): domain Bacteria; phylum Verrucomicrobiota; class Verrucomicrobiia; order Verrucomicrobiales; family Akkermansiaceae; genus Luteolibacter. Next base: position 7,102 of record JANXMQ010000247.1, on the reverse strand, counting down.
TTCTTGAAATCGGAGGGTGGAGGAAGGAGATGAATCGGAAATTCTTCAGCACCAACGGTGCAACTCACGACAGCCTAGGGCATCGCCCTGGGTTTGCGTCCCCATATCATCAAGCCCTGAAGGGGCGACATATCCGTTGTTATGCCCCTTCAGGGCTTGATAGGTTTTTAACTATGGTCCCCAGGGCGTTGCCCCGGGCTAACGAATCTCGCCCCGTTGGGGCTATCGAAGGAGGGCTGGGGTATGACTTTTGAAACTGCTCAAACGGCATCAGTGGCATGGGAGTATCGTAGGCTTGATGAGGTTTCGACAATCATTGATTCATTGCACAAGACGCCAACCTATTCAGCCGCCGGCAAGCCAATGGTTCGGGTAACAGATATAAAAGGCGGATTTCTGGATCTTAGAGAAACACTGCGTGTGTCCGAAGATGTCTTCCTTGAATTCATACGGCGCTATACGCCTAAAAGTGGCGATATTATAATTAGCCGAGTAGGTTCATGCGGCAATTTCAGCTATGCGGAAACAGACGCCCCTTTCTGTCTTGGCCAAAATACAGCATTAATCTCGCCAAATATCAACGGGCGCTACCTGCATCTATTCCTCCAATCCCCTGAGGCTCGACGCGAGATCGAACAAGTTGCTGTAGGGACTACACAAAAAACTATCAGCTTGAAAAGCATCAGCGCTCTCCAGATACCGGTTCCACCACCAAAAGAGCTTGAAGCAATCGCCCACATCCTCGGCACGCTGGACGACAAGATCGAATTGAACCGCCGGATGAACGCCACGCTGGAGGCGATGGCCCGGGCGCTCTTCCAGAGCTGGTTCGTTGGTTTCGATCCCGTTCGAAGAAATTCCGAAGGCGGCGCATCACGACCGGAAGATTTGCTGTTTCCGGATTCGTTTGAAGATTCTGCAATTGGAGAGATTCCGACCGGATGGGAAGTCATGCCACTCTATGAAACGGCAACCTATCGAAATGGAGCCCCATTCAAGCCCGCAGACTTTTGCCCAAGCGGGGGCGGACTCCCCGTAATCAAGATTGCCGAACTCAAAAGCGGCCTCACCGAACAAACCAAATGGTCCAACAAACAACTTGGATCGGATCAGATGATCGACACCGGCGATCTGCTCTACTCATGGTCAGGTAGCCCGGACACCTCTCTCGATGCCTTTCTCTGGAGCAATGGCCCCGGATTGGTGAACCAGCACATTTTCAAAGTAATCACCTCAAGCGACGCCGAGAAGCGCTTCGTTTACTACCTGCTCAAGCACCTCCGCCCGATTCTCGTGGAGACCGCCCGCGACAAACAAACGACCGGCTTAGGACACGTCACAGTCGCCGACATGAAGCGCCTGCAAGTTTGTCGTCTGCCAAAGGATGTCCTTGCCGCCTTCGACAAGTTGATCGCTCCGTTCTTCGACAAGGCTTTTGCGAATACCGTTGAGAGCCAGACGCTGGCGTCCCTCCGCGACACCCTCCTGCCAGCTCTTCTCTCGGGAACAATCACAACTAAAAAATGATCAAATGAAATCACATTACATTGCGAGTATAAATGTAACCAAACTCTGGGGCGATAAAAATATTAAGTTCAAACTTTATCCGGACGTGAACGTGATCATCGGTCCAAATGCTTCTGGCAAGACAACGATCATTAACTTGCTGATGTATTCATTGACGGGAAATGTGATCCGATTGATGGACTATCAGTTCAAGCTTATCCATATTTCATTAAAGTCATTTGATGGAGAAGGCGAGCTGGAAGTTAAAGTGAATAAGACTGAAGAAGAGATTCGCTTTGAAATTGGCGACAAAATTCACGCGATACCTCTATTTCCTGGTTCCGTTCGCGCTCGGTTTGGTGGGCTCGTAGATGTACCTCCTGATATTCTCCGCCGCCATTTCGGAACTGAAATCTTTGAATTAAAGCGCGAACTGGAGGGTTTGGTGCCAGCTGCATGGTTGCCGGTTAGCCGTAGGATTCCAATTGGCGATGATGAGGAGCCCGATCGACGAAATGCACGTCGAAGCTCACTAGAATCGGTGGATGAATGTTTGTCGGAGCTCTTGGACGGATTGCAAAAGTATCGAGTGTCCCTTGATTCCAAATTGGCAGAATTGCGAAAGGATTTTCAAAAACATGCACTTGAAAATATACTCTATGATAAGAAGCACGATCGGATGATCGATTGGAAGTCAATCCAATCGCCGACCGAGGAAGACAAGCAACAATTGCTAAAGGCCTTTCACGACGTCGGATTTGTTGATAAGGCGATGACTAAACGAGTGGAGGAGCACTTTCAGGCGGCACAAGAGGTGGTTGAGGAAATGAAGAAAAATCCGAATAGAATTACTAATCAGACAATTTTCATTATACCTCTTTTAAATCGAACTAGGCAAATGGTGGAGTTCGCTCAAGACTTAGAAGCTAAAAGAAGAGAGCTTTTTTCGCCCCTGTCTTTGTACGAAAAAACGGTGGCTGATTTCATCAAAGGGAAGTCAATTCGAGTGGCTCCTCGGGGAGAGCTTGATGTTTCCAAAGATACACCCGCTGGGAAAAAAGGTATTCAGTGGAGACACCTGTCTTCTGGTGAGAAACAAGTTTTGATACTTTTGACGCAAGCGCTTCTCTGGGAGAAGTTTCCAGTTGTATATGTGGCTGATGAACCGGAATTGTCTTTACACGTTGTGTGGCAGGAAAAGCTATTGAACTCGCTCACTTCGTTGGCTGGTCGTTGTCAGATAATAGTGGCGACGCATTCACCTGATATTGCCGGAGGATATCCAAAGAGAATTATCGACCTGTCAAAAATATGAGTGATGGTTTCACTAGGACTCCCACAGGTGTTGTTGGGAAGTGGCATTTTCACACTTCTCCTATAGTTTGGGTTGAAGGGGTGGAGGATGTGTATTTCTACTCTCCAATCTTACGCGATATCGGTTGCAAAATTCAACCCTATCACGGGTGCGGAAACGCAATTGCTCTTATCGCAGGATTGGTGAACGATGACCTCCCATACATTGTTGTTTGTGATGGTGATTATGATGTTCTTTCGCCGAGGCGAAGTCGCCATAGGCGATTGATAAAATTGAAGAAATATTCTTTCGAGAATTATCTGTGGCATGCTGACGCAATCAATTATGCGTGTCATCGACATGCGCAGATCGGCGACTATACCGATATTGCCACATCTGAAATGGTTTCCGTCGTCGCTCAGCTCCGGGCGGCCCTTAAAGAAGCGGTAGTCTTGGAGGTTGCTGCGCGCTCAATGAACCCGGCACCTAAGATACTTCCCGAAGGGATTGATTGCATTTTAGTCAGGCAAAGTGAATCTGAAGTGGATGTGAATAAGGTTAATGCGTTCAGGAACAAGTCACAGATAACGATACCTACGGGTCAAATCGATGAAGCGAGAGTGCTAGTAGACGAGTTTCTGACATCTCGTTGTTTTTCCGAACTGCTTAACGGGCATCTTCTTCTAGGAGTGCTCATGAGGGTGTTTACTAAACTCACTAGGTCTTTAAAAGTCGGTGCAAAGCTTGTGCCTCCTGATGCGTTCGTTCAATTGATATCAGACGCTATATGGACTTCTGGCGGCGATGGCGACCATATGTCGTTAAAGAGGAAGATAAGAGCAGAGCTTAGAAAACTTCGAACAGATCCTAAGCTCGGAAGTGTTGGAAACTGAGCATATTTGCGAAACGGCGTCCATGATCACCGAAGACCAACTCGAACAGCTTGCCATCCAGTGGTTCCAGGACACGGGGTGGAATTACGTCCATGGAGCGGTGATCGCGCCGGAAGGCGTGGCGGCGGAGCGGGAGGATTTCCGGGCGGTGGCAGAACCCTCACCCCGGCCCTCTCCCAATAGGAGAGGGAGAAAGATGGAGCGCTTGGTAGAGGAGGTGAAACGGTGAAGACGATTTCCGGCGATCTCATCCATCTGGCAAAAAGCGGTGAGTTCGAACTCATCGTCCATGGCTGCAATTGCTTCTGCACGATGGGTGCCGGAATCGCCAAGGGCATCAAAGCGGCTTTTTCCGTCGCCTTCGAAGCGGATCTGGCAACAGCCAAAGGTGACCGCGCGAAACTCGGCACCTGCACATTTGCCGAGATTGATCGAGACGGCACTCCGCTCGTCGTGGTGAACGCTTACACGCAGTTCGACTACCGGGGCAGTGGGCCGAAGGTGGACTACGATGCGGTCCGCTCCTGCTTCCGATGGATCAAGCAGCAGCATTCCGGGAAGAGAATCGGCCTGCCGAAGATCGGTGCCGGGCTTGGTGGCGGGAACTGGGCGCGGATTGCTGGGATCATCGAGGAGGAACTCGCTGGTGAAGACGTTACCCTTGTTGAATTTGCACCATGAATGCGGATCCCCAGCTACAATCTGTGCGCCACACTTCGCGCTGCGCTATTGCCGAAGCATCTTTGCGGAAATGTTTCCGCGCTAGAGACTTACATTTTTTTGAAATCCTGATATTTACCCGCCATGAGCTTACGCCACGTTGACCGCCCGAGAATCGAATACATGAGAGTCCAGAATTACCGGGCTTTACGTGATATCGAATTGAAGAACCTGACGCCGCTTACTGTGTTTCTCGGTCCAAACGGCAGCGGGAAATCGACAATCTTTGATGCGTTTGCGTTTCTCTCCGAGAGTTTTGGGGCAGGTTTGAGAAAGGCATGGGACAAGCGGGGGCGTTTCAAAGAACTGCGGACCCGGGGAGAAGACGGCCCAATCATCTTTGAGGTGAAATACCGCGAAGAGCGTCGGAGTCCGTTGATCACCTACCATTTGGAAATCAACGAGGACGCAAAAGGACCGTTTGTGGTTCGCGAGTATTTGAGATGGAAACGCAAGCATCCTGGCGCGCCGTTCAACTTCCTCGACTTTGGCAAGGATGAACCTGGCATGGGAGAGGTGGTAACCGGAGACATGCCGGATGCGGAGGACACGCGGACGCAAGAGCGGCTGGAGTCCCGCGAATTATTGGCGGTGAATACGCTTGGGCAGCTGGCGAAGCATCCACGAGTGGGAGCATTGCGGCGGTTCATTACCGGTTGGTATTTGTCCTATTTATCCGCAGATAGTACCCGTGGCGTGCCGGAAGCCGGTCCTCAGGAAAGGCTGAGTTCCAGCGGTGACAATCTCCCCAACGTGATTCAATTCCTGAAGGAACAGCACGAAGACCGACTGAAATTGATTCTGACCAAGCTGACCCAGCGGGTGCCACGTCTTGAGAAAGTGGATGCTGATGTGATGCCGGACGGTCGCCTGCTACTTCAGGTCAAGGATGCTCCATTCGAGCGCCCCGTGATGGCAAAGTTTGCTTCTGACGGCACACTCAAGATGTTGGCGTATCTGACGCTTCTTTATGATCCCGATCCGGCTCAGTTGATTGGAATCGAAGAACCGGAAAATCAATTGCACCCGCGTTTGCTGCCGATACTAGCTGAGGAATGCCGGAATGCATCCGCAGCAGCGCAGTTGATGGTTACGACTCATTCGCCGTTTTTTGTGAACGCGCTTAGGCCGGAGGAAGCTTGGATGCTTTATCGAAACGAGGATGGCTTTACTAAAGCCCGCCGGGCGTCCGATATGAAAGGAATCTGCGAGATGATGCAAGCAGGAGGGCTATTGGGAAATCTCTGGATGGAAGGGCACTTCGATTCGGGCGATCCGCTAGTGAATTCGGGTGGTGAACGCCGCCCCAACCTCCGACGGATAACCCGCAACCGTTGAATCGATGCACATCGAACTCTTGCTCGAAGAACCATCGGCGGAAGCTTTCTTCAATGGGTTTCTAGCGAAGCTGCTTCCAAAGGGGACCACTTGGAACCCGATTGTATTTCAAGGAAAACACGACTTACTCGCAAAACTGGAAGATCGTCTTACTGGTTATGCCAAATGGATTCCAAAAGATTGGAGAATCGTAGTCCTGATCGATGAAGACAGGGAGGACTGTGCAAAATTGAAAGCAACTATGGAGCTCGCCGCGCGGAAAGCGAAATTGGCGACTAAGTCCAGTTTACCAGTCGGATCGTTTATTGTTTTGAATCGCATTGCGGTGGAAGAGCTGGAATCGTGGTTTTTTGGGGATGCTCAAGCGCTGGCAGCGGCTTTTCCCGGAGTGTCCGCCAACATAGGCTCAAAGGCAGGCTACCGAGATTCCGACAAGATTGCCGGTGGAACCTGGGAGGCACTGGAGCGGGTGCTACAGAGGGCTGGTCATTACTCGGCAGGGCTCCCAAAAATCGAGGTTGCCGGTATCATGGCCGAACACATGGAGCCGCAGCGGAATACATCTCACAGTTTTAAACATTTCATGACGGGACTGGCTTCACTCTAGCAGTCACTCGGTAATTGGAATTTCCCAACTTGAATGATCACCGAAGACCAACTCGAACAGCTCGCCATCCAGTGGTATGAGACCCTCACCCCGGCCCTCTCCCATGGGGAGAAGGAGGCATTAAGAACCCTCACCCTGCCTCGCCCACGAGGAATGGAGGTATTAAGAACCCTCATTCCAACCTTCTCCCAGCGGGAGAAGGAGAAAGAACGCGTGGTCATCCCGAGGCTGGACCCGGCCATTCCCGAGGATGCGTCTGCAACTCACAAGAATTCCTTGTCAGTTCAAATCAAATCGAAAGGAGGCTGAACCCATGAGCGACGAACCTTTGCCCAATTCGGAAATCATTCTTTACCAGACGGAGGATGGCCGCACGCGTGTGCAGTGCCGGTTTGAGCATGAAACGGTTTGGCTGACGCAAGCCCTTTTGGCAGAGCTGTTCGACATTGGCGTCAACACGGTGAATTACCACTTGAAGGCCATCTTTGCGGAAGGGGAACTGCGACCGGAGGCAACTATTCGATATTATCGAATAGTTCGAACAGAGGGCTCGCGACAGATCTCGCGACAATGTGTCGCGAGAGAGGTGGTTGGTTATCGCGTCATGAATCGCGACATGGTATCGCGATTCGGAGGTGATTCAGTTGGGAGAGGGGGAATCGCGACAGAAATCCCGACAAAGTGTCGGGATTTCGCTCTGTCGGCGATAGGAGTGGCGGAATCCCGGCAATTTTCCCGACATCA
>JANXMQ010000229.1 GCA_025354565.1 Akkermansiaceae bacterium | reverse complement strand
CGTCGGCATCGAGCGCAACACCGCCCGCTCCTTTTCCGACCGCCAACGCGCCGAACTCGCCGCCCGCGCCGGACTGGAAGACCTCCGTGGCATCCTCAATACGGAGGCCGCCAATGACGATTTCCTGATTCTCCAATCGACCCTTGCCAGCCCTATCACCAGCGGTACGCAATCAGCCCCACAACTCTTTCTCGCCCGGGGAAAAGCCGCCGGAACAGGTTATACTTATCGCTACATTCCACTCTTCAGCACCCAGAGTTATCCGGCCACCAATGGCACGCTTGCTTCTCCTTTGGTTGATCCGTTGTTAGGCGCGACGGCGGATGATTATAAAGATTTTACGACTCTGCCCTACAACGACAAAGTGCGGGCCTCATGGCAGTCCGTACAGGATGAAAATGGCCGAACCATCGCCCGTTACGCCTACTGGGTGGAGGATCTACAGAGCCGGCTTGATCCTGCGGTCGTTGGTAATGAAAAAGGACTCGCGAAAGCCCACACCCGTGTGACTTGGCCGTTTCCTGCGCCCGGCTTGAACAACGATGTGGATGATACAAAACCCGCGTTGGATCAGGTCGCACTCTATGCTGTTGATCCCTCTGCAACCAGTGACGCACAAGGAGTCATTGGCACCACCTTATATGATAATCGCAAGATCCTCATTTCCCCGGAATCGCTGCTTGCTGCCGCTGGCATCACCCCGCCGCTAGACCGACTCAAAATACCGACCACCGCTAAAATCGGCGAGCTTGTGAGCACGAATTCCCGGGCGGTGGAGGAAGGTCTTGCGACGGGACTCAAGCCATACAAAGAGCAGCCGCTCGTGCCCTTTGCCGATGGTATCGATCCCGCCGTCGCAGGAACACCCAAGCTCAATCTCAACAAACTTCTGGCTACCGGGGGCGGCGCCGCCGTCGATGAAATGGCGGCTTTTATTAAGAAGGGACTCCCCAAATTCGATACCCGTAAAGGCGCGTTTCCTGACGATTATATCAAGACCCTTGCCGCGAATGCTATCGATTATGCCGATAATGACGACAAGGCAACCATCGGCACAGGCTACCGGGGAGTTGATAACTATCCTTTAGTGAGTGAGTTCCTGATGCGTTTCCATTGGGATAACCTATACACTGCGGGAAGTCGTAAATATGTGACAATCAGTGTCACTACGTATGCAGAGTTGTGGAATATGTCAGACAAAATCCTGACTGGGAATGCCGAAATGACCCATGATGCGAGATATAAAGTTCCGGCCGTGGACCCCAACGCCAGCCTTGCCGACATGTCCCAAGCCACGCCAGCACTGGTCCAGAAAGATGGCTCTTATTGGCTTCCTTCACAGGCCGTCACTCTCAAACCAAATCAATATCTCGTCATCAATTTCGGGACAGTTGTTTATAATATCGATATGGGTCCATCCTCATTCTTTCTCCCAAATTCGCTAGTACTTAATGGTGAAACGTATGGTATCTCAGGAGCCGGTTACAAGTTGAAATGGAACGGTCAACTCGTTGATCAAGCGCGTGGCGGAATTCACCGGAATGACTCCAGCCTGAATTTCCCAACAAATACAGCGGCCAAACCCAGCCAACGTGTCCGCACGACCATTCCCTCCCAATCTCACACGAACCATGGGACATACCTCGATAATGTGGGAGATCCGCGGATGTCCTTCTACAATTTAACG
>JANXMQ010000228.1 GCA_025354565.1 Akkermansiaceae bacterium | reverse complement strand
CGTCGGCATCGAGCGCAACACCGCCCGCTCCTTTTCCGACCGCCAACGCGCCGAACTCGCCGCCCGCGCCGGACTGGAAGACCTCCGTGGCATCCTCAATACGGAGGCCGCCAATGACGATTTCCTGATTCTCCAATCGACTCTTAACTCGCCCATCACCGCTGGATACCAATCCGCGCCTCAGCTTTTTCTCGCCCGAGGAAAAGTAGCCGGAACAGGTTATAATTATCGCTACATTCCACTCTTCAGCACCCAGAGTTATCCCGCCACCAATGGCACGCTTGCCGCGCCGTCAGTCGAGCCATTGGTGGGGGCCACGGCAAATGATTACAAGGATTTCACCACATTACCGTACAACGACAAGGTCCGGGCCTCGTGGCTACCTGTCAAAGATGATCAGGGCCGCACCATCGCCCGCTATGCCTACTGGGTCGAAGATCTCCAAAGCCGACTTGATCCCAAACTCACTGGAAATCTTGATGGGCTGGGTCAAACCCATGCCAGAGAGGCATATCCATTTCCTGCTGCGGGAATGGATGATCCCACCACAGGTGCCCTGCCTTTATCAGGAATGAATCAAACCGCTCTTTATGCTACTGATCCTCAGGCCACTGAGAAGGTCCAAGGAACTCTAGCTAAAACAGTTATTAATAATCGAAAATTGCTTGTTTCTCCAGATTCTGCGCTCGCTGCATCTGGCATTGCCCCGCCATTGGCAAGGCTTACTTCCGTAACGGCCACAGGTAAGGTCGGGGAGCTTGCAAACTTGCTCGCTCGAGCAGCGGATGAAAATTTGGTCACAAATATCCAATCCTATAAAGAACAACCCTTGATACCCTTCGCTGATGGTCTAGATCCAGCGATGGCAGGTAAACCTAAATTAAATCTAAATGCACTACTGGCAGAACCCCGTGCCTCTGCTATCACGGACTTTTCAAATCAAGTGAATAAGGCGCTCCCGTTGTTCGACAGTCGTAAGGGCGGATTCCCTGATAATTATGTGGGAACGTTGGCCGCTAATGCTTTCGATTATGCAGATACAGATTCAGACGCTACAATTGTGGACGGATGTCGGGGAATTGATTCCTACCCATTGATGAGTGAGATAATTTTGCATTTTTATAATACCAAATACCGGAAAGCAAACGGAAGATCATTCATAGATTTGCGTTGCCGACTGTTCGTGGAGTTTTGGAATATGAGCAATAAGCCAACGCAAGGTAAATCAAGGGTTTCATTTGAACTTAAATTTAAAACGGCCACTGGCATTGACGCAGCCCCGGCTAGGCCGGCATTGGATGATAGTTATTGGCTTGATGACCCAACAAAATCTAAGCATGATCTACAAAAAATTAACGGCAAATACTGGAGCAAAGAAATACAATACTCGCTGGGTGGAGACCAATACTCGATGATGCAAATGGCTGACATAACTTATTATGTTGATATAGGAAGTGACACAAATCCCGCTGCACCATCACTTACATATACTGAACAGCCTCAGGGAGCCAGTGGTATATCTCACATGTGGAATTCAAATTTAGTCGAGAGAATTTCAAGCATTGACCGACCCGGGACCACGGTGAAAACATTAGCAACAGATAACGATGGAATTGCAAATATTCCAGGACACTCATACGGTCCCTATGGTACTTTTTTCAACAACATGGGAGATCCCCGTGCCTCCAATTACTTAAGAACTCAGGTTCTAGGATTGAACAGCTACCCCAGCAACATTACCCCGAATCGACGCAATATTCGTCGTGGCACTATTTATGATAATGATAGCTCCGGGTCAACGAAACGGAAACACTTTGGCCGTGTATTTCCAAGTGAGTGGCCTGATGGTGGGCACGATGCTAACTTCGGCAGTGATTACATCCCTCCAAGCAACGAAGCTGTTCTTCCAACGGACCCAGCGGCATTCGGTAGCATGCCGTCCGGCTCGGATCTTGATCCCCAAAAAGCGCCTCAACGGATCTCCAATGCCGGACTGTTTTACAGCGCCACGGAATTAGGCAATATTTATGATCCTATCATGTGGGCTCCCACTTTCCTTGATTCCAGCGCACAGTCAGACTTCTACAAAATCTCAGGTGCAACTCTCGACACATGGAAATGGCCTGACGCACTTTATCTTTCACCGTCTTCTCCTGATTATTGTGGTGGCAATACGCTTCGTATTGGAAGACCCGAGCATCCAAAATTTGATGCTCCAAAATTGAGAGCCGCTTATCTGCTAGATCTTTTTCATGCGGGCGATTCGACATCCGCAATACAGGCAGATCGTGTAGGAGGAACAACTACAATTAACGGACATGTGAATCTCAACACGGCTACCCGAGACACCATTCGTGCTTTGGCAGCAGGAATTTTAACGCAAGATCCTAAAATTGCTGAAATTAGTAATAATTTTGGTGTCAAACAACCGCCAGAATTTGCTCCCGAAACAAAACTTTTGAGCGACATCGGTAGCCCTACCAACAGTATCGTAGCGGATCGTGTGGCAGACGCGGTCATTAAATCCCGCCCATTTGCAAGTGCCGCTGATATTGCGACAGCCAGTGAAAAAATACGTTCTAGCGCATCTACTAACACACGTGATTCCGGCGCGGTGTTTGGAAATCCAGATATGTACTTACAGAAAGAAAAATTGCAATGGAGTGACTCCGCCGCAGAAGAGATTTTCGCTCGGGTCTATAACTGTTCCACATTACGTTCACGAAATTTCCGTGTATGGGTTGTTGGACAATCAATTTCACCACAGGCGTCGGGTTCAACGGGCAACTCTGAAGTGCTTGCTGAAACTCGTAAAGTTTATACACTGTTTGCTGATCCAGGTGCGCGACAATCAGATGGTTCTTTAATCCCTTCTTCTCAAAAAATAAAAATAATTCATGAAAACGATTTTTAAACTAAAATTTCTTGTTACATGGTTAAGCATTCTGAGTTTTTTCTTTGCTTGTTCTACTCAGTCGCCTGGACAAGATCCGGTGAAAGAGAAGCAAGGTTTTATAAGAATGGTTAATTTACTCGTGACGGGCAAGGGAAAAGTAAATCTTTGGATTGATGGCAAAAACATTTTTCCCGATGGTTATGATTTTTCCGATATTACCGGAGGAATTGGTCTCAAAGCCGGAGGGCATACAGTGACAGTCAAGAGAGATGGACTTAGTGATGGGACTACCAAAATCAATCTATCGGCTGATGAGACCACTACTATTATCCCATTTGCGGAACGCATTCCGGCTACGGATGAAGAACCCGCTCACTGGGGAATAAGAATTCTACGGCTCAAGCAAAAAGAAGAATCTCATGGTCGCACGGCCACATTCGTTTCGGTGTCAAGTACAGAAGAATTAAAAGTTGAGTTGGGAATACCAGGTGGCACTTGGGATACAGTATTCGTCAAGCGGCTTGAGACTAAAGTACGTCCGATAAAATTCCCTGAAAGTTACGCACCAATAAGAATCTCGGGAAAAAATGTCTCTTCTATTCCTATCGACGAGATCGGTAATTATGTAGTAGTAATTTATGATGATCCTACTGGAGAAATCAAAAGTCTAAATTTTCATGATTTGCGTTACTTAACAGCCGACTAACAAGTCGTTAAATTCAGACTTGTATCCGCTTTTCGCAAGATGTATTAGCACAATTTTGGCCATCTACACCGACGCCAATGGATCGATCCACAGGCAAAGCTCACGCCCCGACAAGGCGGTAATGACTGTCCGCTTCGTTTGCTGGAAAAAGAATCGACCTTTGGCCGCGCGGTTTCAGAATCGAGCCATGCCCGGTCGCGAAGATCTCAAGAACCTGTCCCTGCTCGGAAAAACCGAAAACCGCCTGCCTGCCAGCCCGGATGAGGCGAAGTTGGAAATTTTTCCCAATCAGCGCCCCGGTCGCCGGTTTTGGATCACGCTGAATTGCCCGGAATTCTCCTCGCTCTGCCCCGTAACCGGCCAACCGGACAGCGCGAAAATCGTGATCCGTTACATCCCCGGCGAGGTCTGCGTGGAGACGAAAAGCCTGAAATTTTACCTCGCCTCCTTCCGCAACCAGCCCGCCTTCAACGAGGAAATCGTCAACCGCATCCTCGATGATCTGGTCGCGCTGATGCAACCCCAGCAGCTCGTCGTCCGTGGTGAGTTCGCGCCGCGCGGCGGGATTCAGCTCACCACGGAAGCCACTTACCCGGACTCGTTGGCCGCCTCGTCATGAAAGTCTGCATGCTCTTGAGCGGAGGAATGGACTCGGTCACCGCGTTTTACGAGGTGCTCGGGAAGCATAAAGTGGTTGCGGGTTTATCCTTCGACTACGGCGCAAAACATAACTCGCGTGAGATCCCGTTCGCTAAATTTCATGCTGATAGAAATGGCATCCACCATCAGATTATCCCGTTAGATTTCATGAGCCGCCTGTTTGTGTCCGACCTTCTAACATCCGGCGGCACGATTCCGGACGGCCATTATGCCGAGGCTTCCATGAAACAAACCGTCGTCCCATTTCGCAACGGCATCATGCTCGCCATCGCCGCTGGCTATGCCGAAAGCATCGGCGCGGAGGGCCTCGTGATCGCCGCGCACTCCGGCGACCATGCGATCTATCCGGACTGCCGCGAGCCATTCATGCAAGCCATGGCCAACGCGATGGGTGAGGGGACTTACGCGAAAATCCAGCTTCTGCGCCCGTTCATCACCATGGACAAATCCGCCATCGCCCGGCGCGGCGTTGAGCTCGGCATCAATTTCGCCGAAACTTGGTCCTGTTACAAAGGCGGAGAAATCCACTGCGGCACCTGCGGCACCTGCGTCGAGCGCCGCGAGGCGTTCATCCTCGCTGGCTTGATGGATCCCACGAAGTATGTGCAAACTCCCGAATTGCCGATATTGGCATGAGAATCCAGATTCCAGAATCAAGAGGTGGAGAATATGCAGCGCGATTTGATTTCTTACGCTTGAATCTGGAATCTGGATTCTGGATTCTCAATCTCTTCCCCATGTATAGAATCTGTAAATCCCTCGAAGTGGAAAACGGCCACATGCTCAGCAAGCACCCGGATAAGTGCCGGTTTCCGCACGGGCATACCCGCAAGGTCGAGTTTGTCATCGAAGCGGACGAGCTTGATGAAAACCAAATGGTCTGCGATTTCAAGATCATCAAGGAGGCAGTCGGCGATTGGTTGGACACCTTCGACCACGCGCTATGCATGAATACGGCGGACCCGGCCTATCAGGAATTCAAGGCTCGTTACGGCGAGCGTGTCATCGGTTTTGAAAACCAAGACCCGACGACGGAACTGATGGCCCGCACGATCTTCGACCACGCTGAAATCGCTCTCGAAAATTACGGCACGCTCACCGACACGCGTTATCTTCTCAGTCCCGCCGTCCGTCTCGTTCGCGTGCGGGTTTGGGAAACGTCCTCATCCTGGGCGGAATACGAAAAACCAATCTAACTCATGGCCAGAAAATCCCCATTGCCCGACATCCAAGCCACTCCGGACACCCGCGGCCTCGCCATCGACCAAGTCGGCGTTTCGGATCTCCGCTACCCGATTCAAGTGCTCGATCACGCTGGCAACCCCTTTCCCACGGTGGCGAAAATTTCCATGTCCGTGCATTTGCCGCATCATTTCAAAGGCACGCACATGAGCCGGTTTCTTGAAGTGTTGAGCAAGCACGAGGGCGAGGTAACCATGCGGACGCTACCAGAAATTCTCCGCGATTTAAAAAATCGCCTCGATGCCGAGGAGGCCCACATCGAGGTGGCTTTCACCTATTTCGTCACCAAAAAAGCCCCCGTTTCCGGCGCGGCGGCCAAGGTCGGTTGCGATGTTATTTTCAAGGGAACTTCTAACGGCAAGACCGATGACTTCGTGCTCTGCGTCACCGTTCCCGTCACTACGCTTTGCCCATGCAGCAAGGAAATCAGCGAATACGGTGCCCATAACCAACGCGGCTACGTCACCTTGGAAGTCCGCCCACTGGCGAAAAAAGGCGGCTGGGAATTGATCTTGATCGAAGACCTGATCGACATCGCCGAGCGCTCCGGCTCTGCGCCGGTTTATGCCCTGCTCAAGCGCACCGACGAGCGCTTCGTCACCATGCAAGCCTACGACAATCCGGTCTTCGTCGAGGACGTTGTTAGGAATGCCGCCGCTCTGCTGCGCACCGACCCACGAGTTTCCTCATTCACCGTCAAGGCCGTCAACCATGAGAGTATCCACGACCACAACGCCTTCGCCACCATCGTCTGCAAATAAGGAGGGTTGATCTCCGGTTAACACAGGTTGACCGGAGATCAACCCTCCGCATCGCTAAAAGCAATTCGAAGCATGAACCTCATCCCCGCCGAGATTCTGCTAGAGGCATACTCCCGTGGCGTTTTCCCAATGGCACACGAAGGAGAGATCCAATGGTTTTCCCCGGAGCGGCGTGGCTTAATTCCGCTAGACGACCGCTTCCATATTACCCACGGCTTACGGAAATCCCTGAAGCGCAAACCTTTCGAGATCCGCTGGGACACCGCCTTCCGCGAGGTCATGCTCGGTTGTGCAGCCCGCGAGGAAACTTGGATCGACCCGGTGATTCTCGAAAGCTACTGCGCCCTCCACGATGCCGGGCACGCCCATTGCGTCGAGTGCTGGGATGATGAGGGCTTGCAAGGCGGACTCTACGGCGTCGCGCTGGCTGGCGTGTTCTTCGGCGAGAGCATGTTTTCTCGCAAGACCGATGCGTCAAAAATCGCTCTCGTCGCACTCGTCACTCGATTGCGTGAGTGGGGATTCAAATTGCTAGATTGCCAGTGGATGACCGACCACCTCCGGCAATTCGGCGGTTACGAACTCACGCGCAAGGCCTATCATGCAGCACTAAATACCGCCTTGCGCGACCGGGCCTGAATCTTCAGTCGTTAGAGGGGGTTGTTTGCGGTGATCATGACGAATGTCGCGGGCTTCCCCGAGGAAAACCGAATCCTCACCGATGTTCACCGCGAGATCGCCGATGCGTTCGATCGAACGGGCGACGAAAATCAGGTGGAGTAAATTTTCCGAGCGTCCGTCCGAGTCTTCCAAGCGCGCGCTGAGCGAGGCAATCATCTGTTTGTGCAAACGGTCCAACTCCTTGTCGCGGGCCTTCAAGCCCTCTGCGAGTTCGATGTTGGTGTCGGTGTAGGCCATGAGTGCGTCACGCAGCAGCTTGTCTGCGAGGGTATAGAGCGGCTCGGCAAGGGCGGCTTCTTCGAGCGGTGCGGTTTTGCAAATCTTCTTCGAGCGCTTAGCGATGTTAACTGCGTGATCCGAGATGCGTTCGAGATTATGAGCCATTTTCATCGAAGTGATGACGAGGCGCAGATCGGAGGCGACGGGGTGGAATCTAACGAGAATATCGAGACCCGTCTGGTCGATCTTGCGTTCGAGGTCATCGACATCCGAGTCGTCGGCGATGACCGAGCGGGCGAGATCAATGTCGCGCTCCAAAAGCGATCGCATCGCGCGTTCGAGGCTCTGTCGGGCAAGACTGGCCATGGCTAGAACCTCTCCCTTGAGTGCCTCAATGGCCTTGTCGAAATCGCGAAATATATGTTGGTTTTGCATGGACGTAGGATGCTGGATGGAGATCAACCGAATCTGCCGCTGATGTAGTCTTCAGTTCTCTTGAGCCGTGGATTGGTGAACATCTTCGAGGTCTCGGAAAACTCAATGAGTTCGCCCATATAAAAAAATGCGGTTTTATCGGAAACCCGCGAGGCCTGCTGCATGTTATGCGTGACGATGACGAAGGTATAGTCGTTTTTGAGATCCCAGATCAGTTCCTCCACCTTGGCGGTGGCGATGGGATCGAGGGCGCTGCACGGTTCGTCCATCAGCACCACGCGGGGTTTCACGGCGATGGTGCGGGCGATGCACAGCCGCTGTTGCTGGCCACCAGAGAGTCCGAGCGCGGATTCCTGAAGCCTGTCTTTCACCTCGTCCCACAACGCGGCGGCACGCAGGGACTCCTCGACGGCTTGGTCAATGATCGCCTTGTTGCGTTGGCCCTGCGTCCGCAAGCCATAGGCGACGTTTTCATAAATGCTGCGGGGAAATGGATTGGATTTTTGAAAAACCATGCCGACTTCACGCCGCAGTTTCACCACATCCACCGAGGAATCATAGATGTCGATGCCGCCAATGTGGATGCCGCCGCGGGTGATTCTCGCGACGGGGATTTCATCATTCATCCGGTTGATGCAGCGGAGGAGGGTGGACTTGCCGCACCCGGATGGCCCGATGAAGGCGGTGACTTCGTTGGCGGGGATCTCCAGATTGATGTCTTTCAACGCGGGTGACGAACCATAGCTGAAATCCAGGTTTTTCACTGCCACGGAGGTATCTTCATCTTGGCGGGTCAAGGACTGGTTCAATGTCTCAGGCATGGCAATGGATTAATGGTAAATGTGAATCAGCCAAAGGTGCCGGTGACATAGGCTTCCGTCTGTGGGTTCTGCGGATTTTCAAATAACTGCATGGTCGGCCCATATTCAATGAGTTTTCCCAAATACATGAACGCGGTCTTGTCCGAGCAGCGAGTGGCTTGACCCATGTTATGGGTGACGATGATGATGGTGTATTGTTTTTTCAATTCCATCAGCAGTTCCTCGATCTTCAAGGTCGCCAGCGGATCAAGTGCGGCACAGGGCTCGTCCATCAGCAGGATATCCGGTTGGTTGGCGATGGCGCGGGCGATGCACAGTCGCTGCTGCTGGCCACCGGATAGACCGAAGGCACTGGCATGGAGACGGTCCTTCACCTCATCCCACAGGGCAGCGTTTCTCAATGCGTTTTCCACGACGCCATCGAGTTCGGAGCGCTTTGTCCTGCCTTCGACGCGCAGGCTGAATGCGACGTTTTCATAGATCGACTTGGCAAATGGATTGTACTTTTGGAAAACCATGCCGATACGGCGGCGGAGTTCCTGTAAGTCGATGTCACGGCGGTTGATGTCGATGTCGTGAACCAGAATCGAACCGGCGGTGAGGTGTGCGCCGGGGATGCGGTCATTGATCCGATTGAAACATCGCAGCAGGGTTGATTTTCCACAGCCCGAGGGACCGATGAAGGCCGTGATCTGGCGTGCCGGAATGTCCATGCTGACGTCGTGCAACACCTGTTTGCTGCCATAGGCGAAGGAGACATTCTGAATTTGAATGGCGGTTTGCATGGTTACCATTTGAGTTTCGCACGGAGCTTTGCACGCAGAATCATGGAACCTAACGATAGCATGGCGACTAACACCAAGAACACGAATACCGAGCCATATTGTGCCCGTTGGGTATATTCCGAACTCGGAATTTTGGCAGCTAAAGTATAGATATGGTAAGGCAAGGCCTGGACTTGTGAAGAGAGAATCTCGAATGGATTTTTCAAGCCCTGCCACGGGAGATCGTCCTTGGCGGCGACGGCCGCCGTGAACATGATCGGCGCGGTTTCCCCGGCCACACGGGTGATGGCGAGCAACGATGATGTTAGAATTCCGGGCAGGGAAAACGGCAGCACGCATTTCCGAATCGTCTGCCAGCGGGTAGCTCCCATCGCCAGCGAGGCATCGCGGAATCCTTGCGGAACCGCGCGCAGGGACTCCTCGGAAGCGGTGATGATGACTGGCAGAATCATACAGGCCAGCGTCGCGCAGCCCGCCATTAGCGAGGAGTTCCAGCCCTGAAAACTGATCACCGCGTTGCCAATGAAGATGGGAATTGTCAACAGGGAGCGGTCGGACGGCGTCACCGTGATGATCGGCACGGCCAGTACGAAGACCGAGAAACCAAAGAGTCCGAAGACGATGGAGGGAATGCCTGCCAGATTGAGAATTGCGAGTCGGACCGCGTGGATAAACGGGCTTTGTTTGGCATATTCAGATAGATAAATGGCGGCGCTGATGCCGAAGAACAGCGCCAGCACCATCGAGCCGATCGTTAACAGCGCGGTGCCGACGATGGGGCCGAGGATGCCGCCGCCTGAATAGGAATAGGTTTGCTCATTATAGATCGTGGCCCCCTCATGTTTCAGTAAATAGTCGTTGTAGGCAGAGGCCGGTAGTTGATGACGCTTGCCGGTAGCGTCATCGAAAACGTGAAGGGTCTCGTTTTTCGCAGTTAGGAAATTAAAATCCACAAACGGGGCCTCCGCTTTGAACAGGACTGGTGCGCCATCGATAATGATTTTGCCAAACAACAATGCGGCGATGATGACGACGAGATAAGTGAGGCCACCGAGCAGAGAGCGCACCGCCACATCCTTGAAGTGTCCCTTGGGAAGACCTTTGCGAATGAGTGTTTCGGGGTTGAACATGGGGCGTGAATGTTAGTGCTTCATCTTGTTCACGAAGCGATGTGCGGTGGCATTGATCGTGAGGACTACGGCGAACAGCAGGATGCCGACGACGAACAAGGCGCGGTAGTGGACGCTGCCCATCGGGACCTCGCCGAGTTCTTGGGCGATGATTCCTGTCAGCGTATGACAGGGTTGGAAAAACGTCCCGAGCCCTGCGCTGAAATCCGGGATCTTGATTCGATTGCCAGCGACCAGCAGCACCACCATCGTTTCCCCGATCACCCGTCCAAAGCCTAGCAGCACCGCCGCTAGGATACCGGAAAACGCAGCGGGAACGACAACGCGGAAGGTGGTCTGCACCCGCGAGGCCCCCAGTGCCTCCGAGGCTTCGGCATAGGCGGATGGCACATTATTAAGCGCGTCTTCGGCGAGCGAGAAAATCGTGGGAATGCTCATCAACGCGAGCAGGCAGCCAGCAGTGAAAATATTCAACCGCTCCGTCAGTGGAAATCCTGGGACCCAATGCAGCGAGTCTAACAATGATATGTCTCGAAGCACAGTCCCAAGAACCAGAATGCCGATGAAGCCGAGGACGACCGAGGGAATGGCTTGAATGAATTCAATGACTGGCTTGACGATGGATTGCTCCCAGTTAGATGCATATTGGTTGATGTAAATCGCGGCTCCGATGCTGGTGGGAATGGCGAGCGAGAGGGCGACAATGGAGATCATCAAAGAACCCGCCGCGAGTGGTAAAATGCCGTAAAAGTCCTGCCATTCGCCACCGGTCACCCAGTCCTTCCCAGTTAGAAACGAACTAATCGCCGAAGTGAGAGGGACTGGGGCGTCGTGTTTCCATGCGTTGATGGCGGCGGGTGTTTTTTCGAGATCCGCGATAAAGAGCGGCCAGGTGTTGCGGGCCACTTTCAAGAGTCGGGCGGCTTCAGGTTGGGTGAGCGTTATGGGCAACTGGTTGAGGATGCCGCCTGATGTTTCCTTGAGGGCGGTATGGAGTCTAACGCAATCCGGCCGATGTTCCAGTAGTGTTTGGATTGGGCCTTCGATGTCAGGTTTATCGGCAAGCGATGCTTTGGCTTCGGAGATGAGCTTTTCGCGTTCGACGGGATCTCTAGCGCTGGCGGCGGCGGCGAGCAGAGTCTTGCGATCTTTTTCCAGAATGTCTGCCCCTTGGATTTTTTCTTTGGTCGCAGTGACGGTCGCGGTCATGTCCGAGACCAGAGAACTCAAGTCCGCACCTGCGGCGGCGAAGGCGTCAATCGTCGCGCGCATCCCTTGCAAGGGTTCGGCAAATTTTTGCTGAGCGGCAGCAAATTCTCCCGCGAGGGTGGTGACGAGTGGCGGATCTTCGGTGGATTCGATCGCGCGGGCGCGGATGGATTCGATCAAGCTGGTGCGTTCCTGAGCGGTGAGGTGCGGTGTGGGCGGGAGTGAGGATAGCGCCTTGGCTTTTTGTGTTTCAAAATTGGCATTCAGTGCTGCCAACATTTCCGAGTTCGGATCGCCTGCGGCACGGGAATTGTTCAGGACGAGATCGCGCGTGGCACCGGTCTGATCGGTGTAAGAATTGAAAAGCGCGCTGGCTTCTTGGGAGCGGCGCATTTGGCGGAAGCTTTGGCCATTGATCTCGGCATAATAGGCGCGGTTCAGGACACTGCTGAGCTGCTCATGGGCGGTGAGGTTTTTCCGAGATATATCGACAAACTCGAGTCCGGCGACGCGATAAACCTCAAGTTCCCGCTGATAACCCGGGAAAAAGCCGAGTCCTTCCTTGAGTAGGAAAATGATGATCATTGCCAATATGACGATGGTCAGGCCAGCATTGGACGCGAAGAAATACTTGATCGCCTGCTCATAAGAAAACCCACGTTTTTGGAAACGATGAGGGTTTGGGTGGGCTGACGATTCTTCCGGCGACATGGTTGATGGATGACGTGGTAGTTTTGCTGGGCGGGATAGACAAGAAAATGAGCATCGCAAGCGAGCTTGCGATGCTCATTTCATAGCAACAGAAAACAGAAGGTCTTATAAATCCTTCACTGGAATGAAACCGACCTTGCGGACGATATCCTGGCCAGCGCCGGACTCGACATATTTCATGAAAGCCTCGGCCTCGGCGCTTGGCTTGTCAGGAGCGTAGAGGTAGCAAAGGCGGGCATAGGCATATTTCTTGGCGTTTGCGGCCACCGGTTCGACACCATCGACGGTGATCGCCTTGGTGCCAGCGGTCTTGGAATAGGCAAGGCCGACATAACCGATGCCGTTCTTGTTCTTGGCCACTTCCTGAGCGATTTGCTCGTTACCGGCCATTTTTAGCGAGCTCGAAGGATAGTCGCGACCACCCATGGCGAGCTTCTGCCAGTCCTTGTAGGTTCCAGAAGAGGTGTTGCGGGTATAGACCGAAATCGGTCCGGGAGCCCCGCCGATTTCCGACCAGTCTTTGATTTGACCGGTGAAAATTTTGGCAACTTGGTCCTTGGTTAGTTTGGTCAGTGGGGAGTTCTTGTTGACGATGACACAGATCATGTCGTGGCAAATTTCGTGCTCCTTGAGGTAAACGCCCTTGGTGCGGCAGAACGTGCGCTCGTCATCCTTTACCTTGCGGGAAGACATGCCGATTTGCGCCGTGCCGTTCGCCAGCGCCGGAAAGGCAGTGCTTGAACCTTCGGCGGCGATCTCGAATTTGACGCTCTTGTTACCGGCGGCCTTGAAGCCTTCGGCAAGTTGGGGGACAAGCTTGGCTCCGAGGGTATCGGAACCTTTAATGCTTAAGTTTTGCGCGCCGGCCATGGAAATCATCGAAGCTGCGATGATTAGCGTACTAATGGTTTTCATTGTGTGGTATTGTTAGTTTATGGAAATTAATCGGATCAGAAATACATGCGAAGGCCGCTGAGGAAGGTATAACCATCGTAGTTGCCACCACCCAAATAGGAATATTCAACCCCATTCATGAGCTTGAGCTTGTGGCCGTAGAGGTAGTAGTTGACGCCCAAGTAGGTGGAAAAATAGGTGTTTCCTTTGGGATCAGTGGCAGCATCTGGAGACCATTTGTCATAGCGATTGGGGAGGCTCAGGCCATCCGCATCCGCACTTGTTGCAAGCTGGACACGGCCGACGAGTTGCACTCCATCTGCAATGAAATAAGAAGGAACAAAACTGATGCCAAACACGTCAGATTGTTTAATGGCCTTCGGTTTTCCGGCTACGTCAGCGTTGCCTTCGAAGCCAAAGCCATAGAGCAATTCAGTAATCAGGCCGAAGCGGCCTTTCGTGATGTCGCTTGTTAGGGCGATGGAGTCGGTAAAGGAAGGTGAAGCACTGGCATAGAAATTGTTGGTATCCTTTTCCTTGTAGCCCGGCTGCGTATTGTGGAGGTAGTTGAATGAGACGACAGCCGTATCCAAGCCCGCTTGACTGGCGAAATCGTAACCGATCTTACCAAGCATAATCGCCCCTTGGTCGAACTTGCCGAATTCCCGTCCGCGATCATTCGTGAAAGCACCAAGTTCATAGAGCCAATAATCGGCGATGCCCTTGCCTTTGACCCAGGCACCGGTTAGTTCACCTGGGAACAGGACATTGCTGAGATAATCGCGCTCAAAGGTCAGGATTTCCTTGGAGGAGATTTCATAGTCACGGGTGAATTTTACTTCTGTCTTACCGAACGAGACATTGAGTGCGTCGCTTGGAGCATAAGTCGCAAAGCAATCGTAGATATCTCTATACAGGTTAGAAGTGCCTTCTGTCGTATCAACGTCGATCAGGCTCTGGACTTTCCAATTTTGGTATAACTTCGCAACAATTCCAAAACGGGCACGGCGCGCTTCGAATTTATCACCCCAGACGGACTGCTCGTTGGCAGCGCTGCCGTTTTTATAGTCTTCGATATCGAAGTGGCCTCCCGAATCACCGTCCGCGTATTGGACCTGAAGTTGGCCCTGAAATGCGAATTCCTGGAGGATTGGGTTGTTCTCGTCCTTGTAGAGTGTGAAAGCGGACCACGCCTTGTCCCAGCCCGTTTCACCGGGGAATTTGCCGAACAACAGGCCCGTGGCGCTGCTGGAAGAAGTGCCGGAATCAGTTGCGGCGGGGGTCTCGGTTCCGGCTTGAGCGGAGAGGCAGCCAATCACGCTGCTGGCGAGAATGGCACGTTTGATGGTTTTCATGGATTGCATTGTTGGTTTTGGGTTGTGTGACGGAACTGTGACAATTGGGCCGCACAAACGCTTGTTATTGGCTTATTCCGGGGTTCCCAAGGAGACGATTGTGACAAAAACGTCACAAAGCGTGGTGGGAAGTTCAGGAAATGGCGTCCTAGGCAATGCATTCACGCTGTTTTTGCCCCCCGAGGCCTACTTTCACAACCTGGCTTTGGTGAAGAATTTGTCACATTGGCTGGGTCGTCCCCCACCGTCGCATCGGCGGCCAAACGCCCTATCCCTTACTCGCGGAGTTCATGCCGCGACGGATCATCAGGAAATCGAATCCAACGACGGCCAAAATCACCACAACAGGGCGACGCGATGCGTTCCCGCGAACCGGCCTTCCACTCCTCCGCCGGGCGTCCTCACTGGAATCGTAGAGAGCAAAACTGGAGGCGACGGGATCAGTAAAAGGAATTAGGAACACTGGTTGAGCGATTCCTGATGCAGGCGATCCAGCGCGGTTTGCGGCATCGGTGTGGGATCGGGGTAATCGAAAATTTCGCCTTCGAAATTCCGCAGGGTGATCCGACCGGCGGCGGTGTCCACGACGTAGTTCGGATTGATCGGGATTTTTCCACCACCTCCAGGGCCGTCGATGACAAACTGGGGAATCGCGTAGCCCGTGGTGTGGCCGCGCAGGCCCTCGATAATCGCCACGCCCGCCGCCACCGGGGTCCGCAGGTGGGATGAGCCGTTGATGAGGTCGCACTGATAGAGATAATACGGCTTCACCCGGCACATCAGCAGCTTTTGGACGAGTGCCTTTTGCACCTCCACGCTGTCGTTCACACCGCGTAGGATCACGCTCTGGTTGCCGAGCGGGATACCGGCATCGGCCAAGCGACCGAGGGCGGCGCGGACCTCGGTGGTCAGCTCGCGGGGGTGATTGGAATGGATGGAAATGAACAACGGGTGGTGCTTTTTCAACATCTCGCACAGTTCCGGGGTGATCCGCTGCGGCAGGAAAATCGGAATCCGCGAGCCGATGCGGACAAACTGGATGTGCGGGATTGCGCGGAGGCGGGTCAGGATTTTATCCAAACGCTCGTCGCTGAAAAGCAACGGATCGCCGCCGGAAAGCAGGACATCACGGACCTCAGTGTGCTTTTCCAAATAGCGGAAAGCGGCTTCCCATTGTGTTTCCAAATGTTGCTCGCCGACGCCGGAAACCACCCGCGACCGCGTGCAATACCGGCAATATGAGGCACAGCGATCCGTTACCAAAAACAGCACCCGGTCCGGATACCGATGGACCAAGCCCGGCACCGGCATGTGCGAATCTTCACCGCAGGGATCCGCCATTTCCTCAGGCGCGTTCCAGCCCTCCTCGATGCGCGGAATCACCTGCCGACGGATCGGGCAATCCGGGTCGTCGCGGTCGATGAGGTTGAAAAAATGCGGCGTGATCGCCATCGCCAGCTTGGTCCCGGCCAGCAGGACTCCGGCGCGCTCTTCATCGGTTAGATTTAACCGGAGATCGAGATCCGCGAGCGAGTGCACGCGATTTCTGAGCTGCCAGCGGTGGTCATCCCAATGTTCCGTGGCCTCGTCCGACCAGTAGCCGGGCGCGTGTGAGATGAAGGTGGGGTCGAGGTCGGTCGGGCGCATGAGAGAGTGAATGAGCGAGGGCGGGCTTGGTGTCGTATTTTGGACCGCGTTCAGAAATCCGCAACCGGGAATCTGGCGCCTTATATTCCCGAGCAGCGGCGGATCAGTTCGATCAAACGGCCAGTCGAAGCCGCGACGGTGGGGGTGAATGGCAGGCGCTCATCGGGTTCCTTGGCCGGTACCATGGCCCGAGTGGCGACGCGGACGGCGGGAAGATTCATTTCAAACAGCGCGCTAGCAAGATCTGTGTCATCGCTCAGGCACACGACTTCCGCACCATAAACCGCGCCAAGCCCGGCGATTCGATCCAGCGGCAACGCGGTCACTTCGCGGGAACTTAGCCACAGTGGCTCGCCCGCGCCCATGGCTTCCACGCAGAGCAGCGCCTTGGGTGGCCCGGCAGGTTTCGCGAGTTCGACGAATTTCGCCGCCGTCTCCACGATGGGCGATTCCGGGTCGTTCGCGTGGGGGAGGAAAACGAACTGCACTGGCGCGTCTAACTTGTCGCGGGCCAGCGCCTGGGCAGCAGCAAGAGTGGCGGCCAAACCCGTGGCATTCGCCTCCGCCCCGCGTGAGCCGGGGCGGCTGTCATAAGACGTGATCACCCAAACGGCAGGGGCGGTCGGATTTTTTCCGGCGAGGGTGACTTGGAGCAATGGCCACGCCGCCGGACCGCTGGTCCGGTGGACGGTGTAGCCCACATTCCCCGGACCTAACAGCCCTTCGATCATGGCCGCCGTGCGGGATAAATTTGCCGCCGCTGTCTCGGATGAGGCGTTGCGCTCGCCAATGACTTCCACGATTTTCCGCAGATCATCCGCGATCATCGGCACCGAGACCGCTTGCGCGAAATGCTCTTGTTCTGTGGCAGCCAGTTTTTTCTCGCGGTGGAAATAATACCACAAGGCCCCCGCACCGGAAGCTAACAGCCAGAGCGGCAGCAGCACTAACAGCAGCGTGATCCGGCTTGAACGAGGAGGAGCGGCGGCCATGGGTCAGTCTTCCTTTTTTATATCAGGAGCCACCGCTGGCGCGGCCAAATGATCCTCTTCCACGTCCGTTTCCACCTCGATTTCCTTCCGCAACTTGTGCGAAACCCAAGGCCGAATAAAGCCATATAACAGAAAAATGCTGAACAATACCACCGGCATCACATAACGGAACTGCACGACCGCGAATACTAGTAGCAGCGCGATGACGATCGCTCCCAATGTCCCACGCGTCCGCCAGTCCACCCGCTTGAAACTCGGGTAGCGCACGTCGCTGATCATCAGTAGCGACAGCCCCAGCATCGCGCCTGCTAGAATGTATTTCCACATCCCCAGCTCGTAATCCTTTTTGTAAAAATCGATCAGCAGAAACGTCAGCGAGGCGATGAACCCCGCCGCCATCGGAATCGGGAGACCTCGAAAATCGCTCGAAGCGCCCGGTTTTTTTGGCAATGCCGCGAGGCAGTTGAAGCGTGCCAACCGCATCGCCCCGCAGACCAGATAGACCAGCGCGATCGCCCAGCCCGCATTGCCTAACGGAAACAGCACGGCCCGGGACAACAGCATCGCCGGAGCCATACCGAAGGAAATGATGTCTGCCAGCGAGTCGAACTCCCGCCCAAACGGCGATTCCTGCCCACCGAGCCGGGCCAGCCGACCATCCAGCAGATCGAACAAACACGAGCCGAAAATCAATAGGATCGCGTATTCATAGTAGCGGTGGGAAATGTCGTAATAGTCCTTTGCCGACAGCGGATCATCGCCGGACATTTTCTGCACCTCGATGAGTCCCTTGAAAATCATCAGCACCGCGAAAAATCCGCAGGCCAGATTGCAGGCCGTCATCAGGTTCGGCAGGAAAAAAATTTTCGGTTCGTCAGGATCGCGTTCCCTCGGCATGGGTGGAGTTTATTCCACGGTTCCGGGGTGGAAAACAGCGTAAAAATCCCGGCTCGGGAACCACGTGAAAATCGCAACCTCAGCTTTAGTTTGAGAAATCGGATATTCATGGTTTACACTCCAGCCACAAAAGATGCCGAAACGTGTTGTCAAGATCGCCAGTTCCCTCAAGCAGCTCGGAGAGATCGAGCATCCTCAAGGCCATCGCGGAAATGCACGGCTTGCAGCGGCCCTGCTCGCAAGGGAATCATTGCGGAAATAACTCCGGCGGATCGGAGCAAGTCCCTGCTTCCTTGAAAGGCGGACTCAGCCGTTAGAATCCTGCCGTTTTCTGCTTCCCGTCTCTCTCAGAATCGTTAGTCTCCGCTTACCTGATGCCCGCCCGCAAATCCACCGCCTCCAAACCTGCCCCGAACAAATCCCTGGAAAGTTGGATCTGGGATGCCGCCTGTTCCAACCGTGGCGCGAAGGACGCGCCGAAATACAAGGACTACATCCTGCCGCTCATCTTCACCAAGCGCCTCGGCCTTGAGGACGTGGAGGCGGACATCATCGGCAAGAGTTACGAGCCGAGCGGAGCGAGTCAGTCCGAACAATTAACAGTACCATTTAGCCAAGCAGTATGAGCAAATCCGGATCAGACCTCTTCATCGTCGATAACAGCGACTCCGACTGGAAGGTTCACCGCTACCTCAAGGAATGGTGCGACCTTTCCAAAGCCATCGACGTGGCGACCGGCTATTT
>JANXMQ010000199.1 GCA_025354565.1 Akkermansiaceae bacterium | reverse complement strand
CTGGGTTTCGAAACCCAGCGACGGCCCATGGTATGAGCACCTGTCCGCGCATCGTTGGTCTGTGCATTGCCAATACTAACTTTCATCTAACATCCCTCAGGAACCAGCGATAGCGCAAAGCGCGGGTTCGATGAGCAACTTTGCAGGAATTTGAGATAGGTGGTTCATGGCGGTGAATGGTTGGGAGTTGATGCGCTGACAACTCATTCTTGGTCCATTCACTCGCGGAGGTAACCCACTAGCCCAAGGCATTTCCCCGATGACCTAACGGTTCATTAGGAACCAGTCTGCGTCATTGGCTTCTCTGGCTGTGGCAGCTTGCGGGCTGCTAACAAGTAAGCGAGCACGGCCTTCGAGTCGGCCATATCGAGTCTCGCCTTCCTTGCCATTATCGGCATGATCTCATGGCTGAGTTCGCTGATTTCATATTCAGCGGGGTTTTCAAACGGATGACATTTGGCGCACTTCGCTTGATGGATGGCGAACCCGCGCTCCAATTCAGTCACTGGCGCTGGCGATACTTTCACCAACTGCGGCGTTACCGGCGGCGCCACATAGCTCGGGCCGCAGGATGTCACCAGCAAGGCGATAGCCACACTAACGAAAGCTGAGCCTCGAAGACCGGAAATTCCATGCAAGTCCGCTGTCATGATCAGAAATCCACGGAGAACAAGGTGCGAAGCTGGAAGTCCGGCTCGCCAGCGAGCGTGGTGATCTGCCAGAGTCCGGTAATTGCGAGCGCAAAACGATTGTTCCGCCATGCAATGTTAGGCCCTATGTAAAGGCCGTTGTGACCGATGGTATCGACATCAGGCACGGCGATCTCATGCAGGACTTCAACGCCCACCGACCATGATGGATTAATGGAATAACTCACGCCTGCGCTTTGCATCAGCTCCGCCTCGTCGTTCTGATAGTCGTCCTCCCAAGCGATTTCACCACCGACATTGTAAACTATCATCCATGCCCCGAAGTTTTTTTGCAGCAGCAGTTTGGCCTCGAGTTCAATAAAATCATCGCCCCCCGTGATCTCACCGTATAGCGCGGAGCCAAAGGCACTCGTATTCGGATCAGTTAGGTTGAAAATTGCTTCGATCGCGATGTCGCTGAATTTCGTTTTGCCGCTTTCCTTGGCGGACTCCTCATAACGCCAGTCGGCGAAATAAAAGGCGAGCTGGAGCTTGTCCGTCACGCCGTATTCAAATTCGTGACGGATGTCGAAGCGCTCATAGTCAGGGTCGCTCGCCTGCTGCGTTTTCCATGTCACCGAGCTTTCCAACTCCATCGCACCTGCTGGCATCGTCGTCGTTTCGTAGGAATAGGCAAAGCGGCGGGCACCTGCATCTGCGGCGGCGGTTAAAAGGGTGGCGACACAGAGGCTCGGAAGGATGCTGCGGATTCTGGTGATCAAGCTTGGTATTTTCATAGGATGGATTCGGATGGCGTAGCGCCTTTGCTTTTAATGAGACTGAGTCTCAGGAGCGATAATGACCGAATCGACCAGGCCGTCAATTGAAAAAATGAGAATACGGGTTCATCGGACGACGCCAAGTGAGCAGAGCGGGCGAGATGATGCCGTGGTGGGTGACGGTGTGCGGTTCCGCGTAGCCGAACCATTCCTCATGGTTGAACATGAAGCCTGTGGCGGCGAAAAATGTGACCACGATCAGCCCGAGCATGGAGATTTAGATGTGGAGCGTGCGAGCCCATTTCCGGAGGAAGAGCTTGCGCTTGTGGGTTGCGGGATCGTAGCTACTCAGGATTTTGCGCAGGCGTTCGATCTCGGCGAGCACGGCGATTTCCGCGCTGGCAGCCAGATTTTCATCGGCAGCGGCGACTTGGAGGTCGAGCGAGGTACCGAGAATGTCCTCGTGGTGGAAATGGAAGGGAGCCCCCTGTCTGTTGTGGGAGGGCTTGAAGTCATGAACGATAACGAAAGGACGGCTCCGCTGTCGCCCCCCTCACCCTTCACTCCAGTCCCTCGATTGAGCTGCGGGCGCCAATGGGGCTGAATCATCACTTCTTGTGACTTGCAGCCCGTGTCTGCGTTTTCTAGCTTCCCGCCATTCCCCAGCCCATGAGTGCCAAAAAATCCACCCCGAGCCACGATCACGACACCGTTCACAAGCCATCCAAGGAATTTTCCGACAAGGCGCGCGTCCCGTCACTGGCGGCTTATAAGAAACTCTACAAGGAGTCCATCGATCGCCCGGACAAGTTCTGGGCACGTGAGGCGAAGGAGTTGGTCTGGCAAAAACCTTGGTCGAAGGTCCTTATTTGGAAAGCGCCGAACGCGAAATGGTTCGAGGGCGGGAAGCTCAATGTTTGTGAAAACTGCGTGGACCGCCACGCCGCCGGAGTGCGCCGGAACAAGGCTGCGATCATTTGGGAGGGCGAGCCGGGCGACAAGCGTGTGATCACCTACGGCCAGCTACAGAAGGATGTCTGCCGCTTCGCCAACGTGCTCCAGAAAAACGGCGTTAAGCCGAAGGATCGGGTGCTCATTTACATGCCGATGATCCCGGAAGCCGCCGTGGCGATGCTCGCCTGCGCGCGAATTGGCGCGGTGCATAACGTGGTGTTCGGCGGCTTCGCATCGGAGGCGATTGTGGATCGCCTGGAGGATTCCGGCGCGACGGTGATCGTCACCGCAGACGGCGGCTGGCGGCGTGGAAAAGTGGTGCCGCTCAAGCCGGTGGTGGATGAGGCGTTGGTGAAATACCCCAAGGTCAAGCGCGTCATCGTGGTCAACCGCTGTGGCAATGAGATTTCCATGGATTCCGCCCGCGATGCTTGGTGGCATGATGAGGTCGCGAAAGTTTCCTCGAAGCATGTGGCCAAGGCCTTCGACGCCGAGCACCCGTTGTTTGTGCTCTACACGTCCGGTTCGACCGGGAAACCCAAGGGCATTTTACACACGTCCGGTGGTTACCTGACTGGTACGTATTCGACCTGCAAATACATTTTCGACATGCGCGACGAGGATGTCTATTGGTGCACGGCGGATGTCGGCTGGATCACCGGGCACTCCTACATCGTCTATGGTCCGCTGGCGAACGGGGTGACCCAGATCATGTATGAAGGTGCGCCGAATTTCCCGGACTTCGGGCGGTTTTGGAAAATGATCGAGGAATACGGCGTCACGATTTTCTACACCGCGCCGACCGCGATCCGTGCTTTCATCAAGGCGGGCGATGCTTTCCCAGCCGCCTGCGACCTATCATCGCTGCGGTTGTTAGGTTCTGTTGGAGAACCGATCAACCCGGAAGCGTGGAACTGGTATCACCGCCAGATCGGTGGCGGCAGATGCCCCATCGTCGATACCTGGTGGCAAACCGAGACAGGTGCGATCCTCATTTCCCCACTGCCCGGAGCAACTCCCTGCAAGGCGGGCACTGCGACCCTGCCCTTCTTCGGCATCGACGCCGCGATCCTCGACGACGCGGGCAACGAGTGCAGGCCCGGCGAGGACGGTCGCCTGGTGATCCGCAAGCCTTGGCCTTCGATGATCCGCTCGATCTACGGTGACAAAGAGCGCTATAAAAAAACCTACTGGTCCGACTACCCCGGCCTCTACACGGCGGGCGATGGTGCGCGCCGCGACAAGGACGGGAATTTCTGGATCATCGGTCGGCTTGACGACGTGCTCAACGTCTCCGGCCATCGTCTTGGCACGGCAGAAATCGAGAGTGCTCTCGTTTCCCACCCAGCCGTGGCGGAGGCTGCGGTGGTTGGCAGACCGGATGAAATGAAAGGCCAGGCCGTGTCCGCATTTGTGACCTTGAAGGGTGGCTACGAGGAGTCCGAAGTGCTGCGTGCGGATCTCCGCAACCATGTCGGCAAGGTCATCGGCGCAATCGCCAAGCCGGACGACCTGCATTTCGCGCCCGGACTGCCAAAAACACGTTCCGGAAAAATCATGCGTCGGCTCTTGAAAGAACTCGTCTGCACCGGCAAAATTTCCGGCAATGTGACCACACTTGAAGACATTACCGTCATTGAAGCCTTGCAGCGCAAGATTGCCCGCTAACATGATTTCCTTCCCAAGCCCATGACCACTTCCCGCTATTTCGTCGCCCGCTTCGCTCAGGCCTTCGGCTACTTTCGGAAAAACCAACGCATGGCGGATGCGTCGAGCGAAATGCACCTACTGCGGGAGGCTGAAGCACAGCTCGGCATGGCGATCTGGGAGAAGGTCGAGAATATCGAGGAACTCTCGGTCGAATACTGGAACTTACGGAAATTCATCAAGGAACAGAAAGCCATCCGGAAACGCTTGGAAGAGTGCCAAATCCGCCTCACCCAAGCCCACGAAGAGCGCGTCCATCTGCTCAATAGCACGCCGGAGGTCCACCAAGACCTCATCGACCAACGGACCGCCTTGCTCACCGAACTCGAAAAACTCGCCCGGCAGCGGGATCAGCTCGTGGTCGATGCACGCGAAGTCAGGCGCTCCTACGACGGACTTAAAATGAAGCTCGAGGTGCTCATCAACGAATCCGCAGGCACGGAGGCGAATAAGGAGCAAATTGAAAAAGTGAAAAACCGACTCGCGGAACTCAAACTAAAATTTTCCAATCTCAAACAACAGCGAATCCAGATCGGCACCGAAATCGAGGCGGGCGACGCAAAGGTGGACATCGTGGACGAGCAGCTCAACGAGAAGAGAAAAGACCGCCGGATCAATGCCTCAGAAGCCTTCATTGTGATCGGCGACGGTAACAAGGAAGTAGCCATCCTGCGGGCTGAAAACAGCCTGATCGAAACCCAGATGCGCCAACTCTACGCAGAAATCGGTCGCTATGTGAGCCGTAACGCCAGGCGTCAACCGGCCTGCGCCCATGCGGCAGCATCCCACCAGGGCTTGGTCGATGTGATGCGTGCCCTGCGGCGGTCGATCACGCTGAATCACCGCCTCGCTGGGAATGCCTGAGCTGGCTACGATTGGAGTGGTCATCCACAGGTGACTTGCTAGGTTGTCAGCCATGCGCGGCGAGGCCACCAGTGACGTCCTGAAAGTGTGGCTGTATGCCGCCGCCGCAGTCATCTCGGGGGCATGGCTCGCCCCTCTGCTCTACAACGCAGGCAAGGCGCTCGCAGAGATTTCATCGGAAAAGCAAACGAACGGCCTGCTAGAGTGGCTGGGGTATCTTTGTCGGGGCGCGGATTTTCCGAAATTTTTCACCGCGAGTTTGTGGGTTTGCGCCCTAATTTTGTTCTTGCCATGCATCGCCTGGCTGCGCGGCGGGCGGCCTGCCGAGGGGGGGAAATCCGGATTCCTGCGGCTGCCGGATGGTGCGCGCGCTACGACCGGTGGCCAGCGTCTGCGCCATGACCCGCGCGGTCTGCGTCTGGCCGTGGTTGGGTTCATGCTGGTGACGGTGTTGTTCCTGATGTTCGCCGTGATGTGGGTCTCCGGCGGCGTCCTCACATGGAAAACTCCGGGTGAAAACCTGCTCAAGCTAGCCATGCAGATCGCCCTCGGTGCCATCGGACTCGCCGCCTTGCAGGAAGTCCTGTTCCGGGGCATCGCGATGGGCATCTTCCTTCGCGCCATGCGCCCGGCGGCGGCGCTGGGCCTCTCGGCAGTGTTGTTCGCTCTGGTGCATTTCCTCAAGCCGCCACCCGGCCTAAACGTGCTGGACCCCGACGCGGCGGGCATCGGCTTCGAATTGCTACGAAAAATCGCCACCCGGTTTTTCGATCCGCGCATGGTGCTGGGATCGTTCGCCCCGGTGCTCGCTTTGGGTGGCGTGCTCGCTTATGCGCGCTGGCGGACGGCCTCGCTGTATCTGCCTATCGGCCTTCATGCCGGATGGATCTTCGTCAATAGCTTCCTCGCCAGCGTGACAGTGACCGCAAGCCGTCCAGATTCCGGCATGCTTCTGCTTTCCGGCGGCTCCTTAAGCGAGGGCTTGGTGCCGCTGGTTGGCATTCTCGTCGCCGGAGTCCTCGCCACCAGCATTACCCCTGCCAACGATGCCCCTCACACTCCCGCCTGAACCCAGCCGTCGGTGGCGCTGGCTCGATCGCGTGCTCGACGTACTCTACCCGCCCATCTGCGCAGTGTGTCGCGTGGGCTTGCAAGACGGACGCGCCTTGTGCGATGCTTGCGATGCGGATTTACCCCGGCTGACGGAGCCATTCTGTCAATCCTGCGGCGAGGCGTTTCCCGGCCAGATCGAAGGATCGTTCGACTGCCCGAACTGTCATAAGTTAAAATTTGCCTTCGAGTTCGCCCGACCCGCCACCGTGCGTGACGACCGCATTCTGGACCTGATCCATCGCTTGAAGTACGGTCGCGAACTGCACTTGGCCAAGGACCTCGGACGGCTGGCCGCGGACTCGTTCATGGATCCTCGGCTGGCCCCCGCAGTCGCGGGAAAATGGCCTTTGGTGCCAGTGCCGCTGCATCGCAAGCGATTCCAGCACCGCCATTTCAACCAAGCCGAGGAAATCGCCAGAGTGCTCTCCACCCACACCGGCTTGCCCCTGCTCAAAGCCCTGCAGCGAACCCGTGCGACTGGCCATCAGACCTCACTCACCCGGACGCAACGGCTGGAAAACCTGCGCGGGGCCTTCGCCATCACCCGCGTCGGACGTCGCCGGAGCTTAGATTTCCCAGAGGGCGCAGTCCTCGTCGATGACGTGCTAACCACCGGCTCGACCGTGGACGAATGCGCTAAAACCCTCCGCCGCGCCGGTTTCCAGAAAATCCACGTCGTCACCGTGATGCGAGGCTAGGCCATCAGCAGCGTCAGTCGGTTCTTGATCTCTGTAGAGCCGGCCTGTGACCCCACCCGCGAATTTCCAA
Organism: Akkermansiaceae bacterium; assembly: GCA_025354565.1. GTDB lineage: Bacteria > Verrucomicrobiota > Verrucomicrobiia > Verrucomicrobiales > Akkermansiaceae > Luteolibacter. Next base: position 13,282 of record JANXMQ010000199.1, on the reverse strand, counting down.
ACACCGCAGTGCGAGCTGGCAGAGAGCGGCAGTGAGGCATAGCGTGAGAAGAGGGAAAATCCCAGAACGCAACGTCTCGCCGACTCCCCACATCTTCAGAGCCTGACCTGCCGCCGGGCCATAATAGAGATTGAAGGACTTGAACGCGAGAATCCAGCCGGCATGCAAGCCGATCGAAAACCACAGCGCCCCCGTTCGCAGGCGAGCCCATGAAAGAATCATCCCGATGACGAACAGCGTCGCGAAGTCCATCACAAAAAACCGTGGATTCGTGAAGTGCAGCAGGACTTTCCCGAGCAGTTCGAAGCCTGCCAACGCGGACGCGGGCTGCGCGATGTCCGCCCCCTCCGGCAGTTTTAGAAAATGCAGGAACGCAAAAAATAATGAGGTCCCAATGCACGCGGCGACCGGTTTGGCAAATCGCAGCCACAGTCCGAGCAGCACGCCCCGAAATAACCACTCCTCCAACAAGGGAGCCACGATCGAAGGGACGAGAATCTTCCCAAGCCATTTCCCAAAGGTCGGCGGGTTTGCTCGCGGCGCATACACCCCTAAGCATTCCATCAGCATTCCCATCCCCCACAGCAGGCCACCCGCAATGACACATCCCACAACGATTTGAATCAGCGCGGACTTCGCACACACCCGGACGGGTGCCGCCGCTTCGCCCTGCTCCCCAGTCCGCAGCGTCCGCAGCCGACGGTATAATACGGGCAGCAGCAGCAGTGCGGAAAATACAAGCGCCCGGCTGAAATACCGATCAAAGTCCGCCCGCCCGCAAGCCATGCCGAGCCAACCGATGGGCGAGGGCAACGCCCCGCCTGCGGCAGCCTGCGCGAGTGCTTTTCCCGCTTGGTAAAGCCACGGCGAGATCAACGCCGCCAGCACCATCGCGGAGATGATCCAGACCACAGTCGCACCTGCCTCGGATTGGAAAAAACGTTTCAGCGGATGGGTTTTGCAGGTTCCCAGTCCGCTTGTCCAGAGGAGCTTGTGAAAGGTTGTATCCAAATTTCCAGAACTCAGCAAACGCCATCGGTTTTGACAAAGTAGCGAGCCTGTTCAATCCCTCGAAAACAGCCCCAATGGGACGCAAGACGATCGCTCAGGGCTTCACCCCAGCGCTAACTCCGTGCCGTATGCCCGACACGGAGGATTGGGGAAATTCATCGTGTTGCAAATCGATTGCCCGCTCCGCCTCGCTTTGGTTGCTTTCACAGCCCGCGCAGCGTCGCCTTGATGGCATCGAAATCTGGTAGATCCTTGGGATGTTCCTGAACTTCCGCGTATTGGACCACGCCTGCCTTGTCGATGACGAAAGCCGAACGCTTGGCAACGCCGCCCATGATCAGGTTTTTCTCCGGCAGGAATTGCTCGTAAGCCACGCCGTATGCCGCTGCCACCGTGTGTTCGTAGTCGCTGAGCAACGGGATGGTGATGCCTTCCTTCTGTGCCCAAATTTCCTGAGCGAAGGGGTTGTCCCCGGAGATGCCGAGCACCTTCGCATCAAGCGCGGTGTATTCGGAAATGCCGTTAGAAATCCCGCACAACTCGGTGGTGCAGACGCCGGTGAAGGCCATCGGCACGAACAGCAGGATGATGTTCGATTTCCCGATGAGATCGCTCAACTTGACCAGCGCGGGGCCGTCCGGGGTTTTGGTAACGAGGGTGAAATCTGGGGCTTGGTCGCCGACTTTGATGGACATGGTGGTTTCGGGGTTGTTTGAAGTGAGGCCGCATTATAGAACCCGAACTCTGAATATGTCATACGAATTTTCAAAATTTGGCCAATACCTCGGCTGCGGCAGCGGGATCGGGGAACTGATGGACGATCTCGGCCATGCCTTGGCCCATGGCGGGCCGGATTTAAAAATGCTTGGCGGCGGCCAACCGGCGCAAATTCCCGCGATGAATGCGGTCTGGCAGCAGCGTCTAACAGAGCTTATGGCGGAAACCGGCGGACTCGAACGCGCACTGACCACCTACGACCCGCCGGGCGGAAATCCGCAGTTTCTCGCTGCCGTGGCGACACTCTTCCGCGAGACATTCGGTTGGAATCTCGGTCCAGAAAATATCGGCGTCACCAGCGGCGGCCAAACCGCATTCTATTTCCTGTTCAACCTCCTCGCCGGTGAAATGCCCGATGGCCAACGCCGGAAGATCCTCCTCCCGCTCGTCCCGGAATACATCGGCTACGCGAACCAAGGTGTCAGCGGCGGCCTGTTCCACGCCATCCCGCCGCTGATCGAGAAAACCGGCCCGCACGAGTTCAAATACCGAGTGGATTTCGACCGCTTGGAAATCACGCCGGACATCGCCGCGATCTGCGCCTCCCGCCCGACCAATCCCACCGGCAATGTTCTAACGGATGATGAAATCGACCGACTCTCAAAACTCGCCGCGCGCCACGGCATCCCGCTCATCATTGACAATGCCTACGGAGCGCCCTTCCCCGGCATCATCTTCACCGCCGCCACGCCATTCTGGGAACCGCATGTGGTGCTCACGCTAAGTCTATCAAAACTGGGCCTGCCCGGCACCCGCACCGGCATCGTCATCGGTTCGCCGGAAATCATCCGCGCGCTGAGTTCGATGAGCGCCATCGCCGGTCTATCAAACCCTAACATCGGCCAGCAGATCACTCTGCCGCTAATCCGCTCTGGGGAAATCCTGCGCCTAAGCCGCCAGGTGGTGCGGCCGTTCTATCAGGAAAAATGCCTCCTTGCCCGCGCCGCGGCCTGCGAGCTTTTCGGCGATGACTTCGACTGGTTCATGCACCGCAGCGAGGGGGCCTTATTCCTCTGGTTCTGGTTCCCCGGCCTGCCGATTTCCTCGCAGGAACTTTACGAGCGTCTAAAACAACGCGGCGTCCTCGTCATCCCCGGCCAACACTTTTTCTATGGCCACGATGACCTCCACTGGCGTCACCGCCATGAGTGCATCCGGGTCTCCTACGCGATGGCCGACACCACTGTTAGAGGCGGCCTCCAGATCATCGCAGAGGAAGTGCGCAGGGCGTGGAATGACGCTCAGTGAGCTGGATTCTTTTCGGCCTCGCTGAGCGCGGCGGAGAGTTCCTCGACGAATCGCGCATGGGAGCGGGTCAGGGCGGTGTAAGCATTGTAAATCGCGGCTTCCGTGACGTAACTCTCACCCCGCATCCGCGCCGCCCGGTCCAAGGACCGGATCGTCGTGATCATGTCCTGCACATGCGTCACCAGCTCACGGTCGTTTTTCTCCGTGTAGCGAACCAGATGTTCCACCTGGGCATGGCAGGTGTCGTAGGTGAGCGTGAGCTTCTTGAGCTCCGCCTGATTGTATGCTGGATTGTCGAGCTTGAGAATCCAATCCATCGGCTCGATGGCGTGGCGGAGTTCAGGGATGAGGACCACGCGTGGGATGAATACCGGACGATTTCCAGCACCCTGGAGCGCCAGCATTTTCGCGGAGAAATGGTAGGGCGCTTCCTGAGCCAAGTCTGCGAGCCGGCGGCGGACGAAGGAATTCGCTACGTAGGGGCCGAGCGGTTGGGAGGCACCTTTTTCCCGGATTTCTTGAAAGCGAGAAACAATCGAGCCAACCGGTTCGGCTGGTTTTTTTGCGGATAAATTGATTAGTTCTTTGAAATTCGACGCGAGCAGAACCTCGTAGCCGAAGAAAATCTGAGGTTTTTCAAAAGCCAGTAATGACGGTAGATATTCGCTAGCAGAAGTGGGCAGGATGAGACGGCCACCTTTGCCAGGACCAAGAGCCTGAAGCAGGTCCCAAAATCCGCTGGGCAACTTGAAATTACCGGCTTCATCGAGGATGCCAATGATCGTGGCGTCCGGCTCAATGCCGGAAATCGCCGAGCCCGCCAGCACAGCGGCAGCGGCGCTGATAGAATGCCGCTTGCCGGAACGCAATGAGACCTCGAACTCATCGCTGGTGAGCTTAACGCGGCACCCGGCGGGGAGCTTGCCGTATTGTTTTTCCAAAATGTGTATAACGATCTCGCTGAGCGCCGGGAGGGAGCCGCCATTGTCGGATTGAGCTCCAAAAATCAGGGAAAATGGGGGTTTCTCGCCATCCTCTGCCGGGATCGTTGCCGCAGTCATCACCATCGGCGCGGGGGTCTGGACCCATTTTCCATCATCGCCGTCCCGGTCTTTCCTCCACAGCGGGACGAAGACCCGCGCCTTGGCGAGGCGCAGCGCGGACTTGGGCAACTCCGGGTCCTTCGTCAGCACATCGTCCGGTTGCGGGGTGCTCGGCTTGGTGTTGTTTTGGTAAGCCGCGAGGTCCGGCACCCAACCGCGCCACGCACCGCGTTCACCCTTGGCCCGCAGTTCCTCCGCCTGCGGGTATTGCGGATCGGCCACGACCATTACGTCCGTTAGACAAGCCGCCAGCGCCTGGCCCGGGCTACCAGCAGCCAGACTGGCCAGCCAGTCGCGCAACTGCCAGATCCGGTGCTGGCTTCTCTCGATCTGCACCGATTCCGGTTGTGGCGGGGGCTGGTTCTTTTCAAAATCCCCAATGGTCGCCCGCGCCCGCGCATTGCCCGGATCAAGGGCAATGGCCAAGGCCAGCATCTGCGTGGCGGCCCGCTGCCTTTCAGGGGATTCCATGTCGAGTCCTTGCGTCAACATGACCAACTGCCGCGCGAGCGTGGCCATCATGTCTGCATCCAGTGGCATCTTGTCGCGCCGGAAAGCAACCGGTCCTTCCGCCGGAGCGATGAAATTTCCGGCCAGCAGTGGAGTGCCCACACCGAGCAGCCAAATCGCGAGCAGGCAGGTTGGTTGAAATTTTCTGAAAAACATTCGTCCGAGAATTAGCAATCGCTACGCCGTCCTACAAGCGAACATTGCAGAGCACGAAAAGTTGCGGCAAAATCCCACCATGCCCGACCCCGTCCCGACCCACGAATCCCGCGAGGAAGTCATGTTTTTCGATACCGACTGCGGCCAGGTCGTCCACAACCTCGCCTACCTGCGGATGATCGAAACTTGCCGCACCCGCCTCGCCGCCAAGCTCGGCATGGACCTGCGCACCATGTCGGAAACCCACGTCTATCCGGTCGTCACCCGCACCGAGATCGACTACAAACGCCCGGCCCGGCTCGGCGACTGGCTCACCATCCGGGGACGTCTAGCGGAAATTTCCCGCGCCCGTTTCTGGTGTGCCTTTGAGATGATTCGCGAGTCGGACGACGCCCTCCTCGTCACCGCCCGCCAAGCACTCGCCCTCGTCCAAATGCCCGCCGGAAAACCACTGCGGCTGCCTGCGGAGTGGACGGAAAAATGGGCGAAATCCCTCATGCACCCTGCCAGCGAATGAACCCCAGACTATTTCCCTTCCTCGCCCTCGCCTGTACCCCGGCGTATGCGCTCGACCTATTCATCGCAAAAAATGGCGACGACGCATGGTCCGGCAAACTTGCTGCCCCGAACGCGCAAAAGTCCGATGGCCCGTTCGCCAGCTTTGATCGTGCGCGTGAGGAAATCCGCAATCAAAAACCTCACACCGCCGTGAACGTGCGAGTCCGATCCGGCATCTACGAGTTCCAGAAAACCTTCACTCTAACCGCCACCGATACCGGGACGAATGCCGCACCGTTAGAGTTCAGCACATTCAAAGGCGAATCCGTCACTCTCATCGGCGGCAAACGGATCACTCATTTTCAACCCTATCGTGGCGAAATCCTCCAAGCCGACCTCACCGGCCAGGAACTCAACGGCGTCCATTTCCGCCAACTCCTCTTCGCGGGCAAACGTCAACCGCTCGCCCGCTACCCGAACGAGGATGCGTCCCATCCGGTCGCTGGTGGCTGGGCCTATGTCGCCGGAAAAATCCAGCCGCTCTATCAGGATATTCCCGGTGAGGACAAGCGCACCTTGGTTTTCAAGGACAGCGACACCCGGACTTGGGCGCATCCCGAAGACGGCGAGGTCTTCATTTTTCCCCGCTACAACTGGTGGAACGACATCCGCCAAATCCGCTCGTTAGATCTGGCAAAACACACGCTCACCGTGACCCAGGACACCTCCTACGCGATGCGCCCCGGCGACCGCTATTTCGTCCGTGGACTCTTCGAGGAACTCGACGCACCCGGCGAGTGGTATCTCGACACTCGCGCCTCCAAGCTCTACTTCTGGCCCCCATCATCCATCGGGGAAACACCCGTCTATGTGCCGTGCGTCAGCACCATCATCGAGCTGGACGGCGTGTCGAACGTGACGATGCGCGGCTTCCACATCGAGTGCTGCGAGGGCACGGCGGTGGTGTTGAAAAACACTGCCCGCTGCACCGTGGCAGCTAACACGATCCGCAATGTCGGCGGCTTTCACGGCAGCGCGGTCGCCGTCGATGGCCGAGAAAATGGTGTCGTCGGCAACGATATTTCCGAGGTCGGCGACGCTGGCATTGTCCTGAACGGCGGCGACCGCAAGACGCTCACCGCCGCCGGTAATTTCGCGGATAACAACTACATCCACCACGTCGGCGTCTTCTACAAACAAGGCGACGGGATCACCCTGAACGGCGTCGGCAACCGCGCCTCGCACAATCTCATCCACGACACCCCGCGCTTCGCGATCCAGTTCCGAGGCAACAACCAGATCATCGAATACAACCACCTCCGCCACCTCGCGCTGGAGACCGAAGACGTCGGCGCGACGTATTGCGGCGGCCGGGACTGGCTCACCCCGCGTGGCTCGGTCATTCGCTACAATTTCATCCACGACGTGATCGGCTTCGGGCGGACCGAACACAAGGACCAAGCTGAGTGGGTCTCGCCATATTTCGCTTGGGGCATCTACCTCGACGACAATTCCGGCGGGGTCGATGTGGTAGGCAACGTTGTCGCCCGCTGCGGCCGGGCCTTGTTCCACGCCCACTCCGCCCGCGACTCGCTTTTGGAAAATAACATATTCGTCGAGGGTGGCATGCGGCAATGGGAATGGGACGGATGGACGACTACCAGCAGTCATTGGCAGCAACATTTTCCCGACATGGTGAAAGGCTACGAATCGGTCGCCAAAGAACTCGCGTGGCAGCATCTGCGTGGCATGAAAATCCACCCCAAAGACAGCCCCGACGACCAAGGCCGCGTGATGCGCGGAAACGTCGCCACCCACAACCTCCTCGTCTGGAAAAAACCGGAAGCCGCCGCCCTGAACAGCATCGCCTTCAACGCCAGCCTGAACACCATCGACCACAATCTCTACTGGCACTTCGGCGAGCCGTTGAAAACCGGCCAACACCATGCGGGCAAGGCCACCACCGCCAATCTCGCACCCAATCCGCATTTCGAAGGCAAACCCGGCGAACTGCCGCACGACTGGCAATGGCAGATCCGCCCGCGCCTCGATGCCCAGGCCGGAGTCGCCGAAGACGGACTCATCATCCAAGCCGCCCGCATGAATGAAAAAACCAAGGACAACTATCCGATCATCGTCTCCCGCGAAATCACCCTGAAACCGGGAGCCACCTATCGTTTCCGCGCGACCCTGCGCACCGATGTCGAAACCGCGAAAACTCAGGCGATGGTGCAATTCTACGTCAACCCGGAAGGCTCCCAACCCGCGCATTTCTGGGTGAACCCCTTCGCGGAAATCACGCTCACCCCAGCGTGGAAAAATTTCGAGACCGTCTTCAAAATCCCGGCTCCCGGCGAGGACGGCTGGGACGCCCGAATGACCCAGGAAAAATTCCGCCTGCGCTTCGATTGGCCCGCAGCAACCGGTGCGCTCCACGTCTCAGAAACCTCGCTGGAACAAGTCGGAGAACTCGACGAGTGGCAGTCTTGGCAAGCCCTCGGCGCAGATACGCACTCCATCATCGCCGATCCGAAATTCCTCGATGCCGCGCATGATGACTACCGCCTGGCGCCCGACTCCCCTGCCCTCAAGCTCGGCTTCAAACCCATCCCCGTAGAAAAAATCGGCCCCTACGCAGACCCCTCCCGCGCCTCCTGGCCCATCGTCGAGTCCCCCGGCGCCCGCGAACACCCCACCACTATCCCAGTTCACCCATCGTAGCGGGTATGTCTCTCCCCCACGGACCGCAGAATCCAGCGAAACTCTGGCAAGTCCTGTGCGGATGGCCTCTCGGCAAGGGAAAAGCGGCATTGACAATCCCGCTTATGGGCTTCATTCAACCGATCATCGGCGACTCGATCACCCGACGTTGGCGGGGAGAGGGCAACAAAGAGGTTTGGGACAAGTATTGGGGTTCGTATAAGGCCGTCAACATGGGGATCGGCGGTGATGCCACCCAGAGCGTGCTATGGCGACTGAAGAACGGGCAGTTGGACGGTTATCAGGCGCGCGTTTTCGTGGTCATGATCGGCACCAACAACTGTTGGGGTGAAAAACCCGTGCCCGCTGACGTGGCGGCAGGCATCAAGGCCATCCTCGATTTGATCCAGTCCAAGCAACCCCAGGCGAGGATCCTGCTGTTGAGCATCCTTCCGGAGGGAGAAAAACCCAGACCTGGCCGCGAAACAAGAACCGCCATCAACGCACTGATCTCGAAGTTCCAAGGTGGCCCGGTTCACTACATGGATATTTCCACCAAGTTTCTGGAGCCTGACGGCACCATCAGTAAGGACGTGATGCCTGACTATTTGCACTTGTCCCCTAAGGGCTATGAGATCTGGTCGGAAGCCATCAAAGACAAGGTCAAGGAACTGTTGGGCGAGGCCAAAGTCCGGTGATTAATGAGGACTGTTAGAATTTGTCCGTCACGCTGCGCCTGAGAGGATGCAGATTTGAGATCGTAGATTGTGGATCGTAGATCAAGAGAGGCAAGAAGACGTGCCGCCCTCCCAGCCGCCCATCTACAATCCACGATCCGCACATCCGATAGATTGCGCGTCACCAGATCATGGGGAAGCGCTCTAGCTCCTAACGGCAACACCGGGTGTTTGGGAATGCGCGTGCTGCGGGAAATCGAAGGTGAGGACGAGCGGTTCAGTCCCCGTGTTCTCGATTTCCACCCCGCCGCGGTTCAGCGCGGCTTGGGTAATGAATCCAATCTCCGGATAGATTTCGCCAAGCTTCATGTCCTGGTGATATCGCACTTCGAGTTTTCCAACCCGCCCGCGTCCGCAGTTCGTGTGGAATAGCGCGGGACTCTCCGGGCGGAAATTCGTCTTGGCTCCGGGTGCTAGGGTGAGACGGAGAATCGAGCACTTTTGGTCGCCGAGGACATCACCATACACAATCCACTTTGCATCCACTCCTTCGCCGGAAAATTCTTCGGCGGTGATGGCCGGGCGCGAGTTCTTCTGCACGAAGTCCGGGTCCTGATTCGCTTTGAAGTCGAAGGTATCCACCAGATATTCCCAGTCTTCGTGCTTGTCCTTAGGATAGTCCTCTTCCCGGCAGGCGTAAAACGCATCGGCGGCTCCGATCCGTCCATCAAGTGTCAGATCCTCGGCCAGGAAATGCTCATCCATCGTAACGTGCAACTCGTGCGTGCAAAGGTCCGTCGGTGAGTGCAGCACACCATTAGGCATCACGAAGCCGTTATCGATGTGCATCATCGTGTGCGGCGACAAGTGCCGCACGCCGTTATACTCGCCCTGCCCCCAACGCTTCATGCAGGCAAGGAACTGGTCCTTGGTCACGAACGGGTAGAGGCCCATGGCCGTGGTGTGATAATGCGACGGACTGACTCCAGGATTGTCGAAAGAATTGATGTCGTAAACTTCCCACTTTGCCCAATGAAGATGGTGGGGAATGGGGTTCAGGTTGTCGAACTTCTTGGACACAATCGGCCAAGTGGCCTTGCCGAACAAGGATTTCGCAAAAGCCGTGACTTTCTCTCCCATGACCGCTTCCGGATTGGCTTCAATCAAATCCTGAAGTGAGATGACTTGCCCGTTCGGCGTGAGGACGTGTGCTTCTCCTTCACGAAATGGTGCCTTTCCCGTGCGGGTATCGATGACTCCGGTCACAATGGGCACGGTGCAACACATCCAGACTTCATCGAGACCGGTTCCACCCATGTAGTCCGGGTAGTACGATTTCTCATCCAGGCGAAGGCGTTTTCCCGGCGTGCAAAATGTTCGTCCGGCATAGCGGTGCACAAGCTGCAGCACCCCGTCGTTCTGATTGAGGCACTCATCGAGAATCGAATCCGATCCTCCATCGATGACATCGTGGTTTGGGTATTCGTGCAGTTTATCCGAGAGAATTGTAGTCGAAGCAGCCATAGGAGATGGACCCTGAAGATTCGGAAAGAGAGTGGCAAGAGTGGAGATGGATGCCAGATTTTTACTTTTTCATCCCCAGAGAGAATGCCTCCCTGGGTCCCGCTTGCAGAAGCGGGAAAAGTAGTTCTCTGAAATGTTAATTCTAACCAAAAAATGCGGACTCTCTGATCAAGCGATTCCCTTCCGCAGTTCTCTCAAGCTCCACAGCATCCCCGCCGCAGCAGCATTAGCGGAGATACCTCATCCCATTTCCGGAGGAGGAAATGGCACCTTGCATGGACGGAGAGGAACGAAGTCAATCCATCACGCGGGAACGCAGCGGGCGCTCCGCGCCACTAACAAAACAGCCTCCGGGGAGGAGGCTGCAAAACGCTTGGACGGAATGGAATGGAGTCAAATCACATGGTAAAGCACCGGTTTGCCGGCGGATTTCCGCCACTCAGCCAGCCATCATGCACGTCTCATGAGAGAGAACTATCGAGGCGGGGGAGCCGTTGGCGAGAAAATAGTTTGATAAAAGGCCCGTCCCTTTGTCATGACCTAGCGACTCGTAACCCGCCAGCGGCCTGCTAGGTGGCGTGAAAGCTAAGCCAGAGGCGATTTTTTACTTCAAAGTTGGACACCGTTGCATGGGGAACTTGAATTGATCGCTTAGAGCATGACTCATGGCCTGCACGTTGCATGTGGCATCTGACCCGATTCGCGATTTACAGCGCCGCTCCAAAACCGACGAGTTTGACGTCGAACGGGTTCTCGTTTGCATCATTGCTCTGGATTTGGATCGCGGCGCTGCGGGTACCAGTGGCGGTGGGTTTGAAGATCACGCTGAAGGTGGTGGTGTCCCCGTGCGCAAGTGTCGCCTTAATGGGACTTGAGACAATGAAATCGCTCATCTGGCTACCGGTTTTGGTAATTGCCAAGCCGCTGAGAGTGGCTGTACCAGTGTTAACAATAGTGAAAGTCTTAATGTTACTAACTCCGATCTTAACTGTACCAAAACTCTTCTTAGCTAAGCCGTCCACCAAGCTGCTACTGCCGGCAGGTTGGTGGATTTCGATCTCGGGACTCGGGTCGATAGCCATCGTCGGATAGCCGTACCATGTTGGCGAAGTGAAACCAAGTTTTCCTTTTAAGTATTTCACGGTGAAACCGCTTGAACAGTTCTCAAATACACCCAAAAACCCAACATCAGTCATCATGGAAGGTGCGTTGCCTAGGAAAAGAGCGGTGGTCAGGCTGCTGCAAGAGTAAAACGCGCCAGAGTCCATTGAATTGACGCTGTCGGGAATGGTGATGCTCGTCAGACTGGTGCAATTAGCAAACGTTGATTGCCCGATGAAGGTGACAGTGTTGGGGATGTTGACACTCGTAAGCCCGCTGCAATCGGCAAACGCATATGCACCGATCGAATTGACCCTACTAGAAATTTTGACACTAGTCAGGCCGCTACACGAGTTGAACGCGGAATACCCTATGGAAGAAACGCCAGTGCCGATGGAGACGCTAGTCAGACCGGTGCAATATCCGAATGTATTTTGGTCGATTGATTTTACGCTCGAGGGGATCGTCACGCTAGTCAGACCGCTGCAAAATTGGAATGCACCGTCCCCGATTGATTTTACGCTAGAGGGGATCGTCACGCTAATCAGGTTGCGGCAAACATTGAATGCTTCGCGCCCAATAGTAGTGACGCTTTTGGGGATGGTAATGCTGGTCAGCTGGCTATTAACAAACGAGTCATTTCCAATATCAATGACGGTGCTTGGAATGGTATAACTGCCAGTCTTGCCTTCGGGACAATAAATGAGCGTAGTTTGCTGATGGTTAAATAAAACACCATTTACGCTGCTATAGGTTGGATTCAATGCATCAACTGTAATCACAGACAGGTTGCTGCAAGCATCGAATGTGGTATCTCCTATAGATGTAACACCATGGCCAATGTGAACGCTGGTGAGGCTTGAACAAGCAAAGAATGCCGAATCTCCGATTGCGGAAACGCTTGTTGGAATTTTGACACTTGCCAGACTACTGCAAAAATCGAACGCGTGTTTCCCGATAGTAGTGACGCCATTGCCTATGGATATACTCGTCAACCCAACACAATATTCATAAGCTTCATAACCGATAGACGTAACGCTATCTGGGATGATAACGCTGGTTAAGCTGCTGCACCCGGCAAATGCGCCATCTCTGATGGAGGTGACGCTGTTGGGAATGAAGACGCTGGTTAAGCCTTTGCAATCGCTGAATGCGTAAGTCCCGATGGCAGTGACTGGTCTGCCGTTTATGGATGCTGGAATTACAACCGCACCGACCTCAGAAGTTGGATAGCCCGTGATAGTAATCGAGGTAATATTCCCCGTAAAAGTGAATTTGCCGAATGTGGAGGCGGACAATGTCTCCGAAATGAGGCAGAAGGCCAGTGTGACTTGGAATATGGGATGGAGAATGCGTTTAAGGTTCATGGATTTAGGTTGATAAATGTTTGAAAAAGCATGTATAGGAGTGATAAGCAAGGAATATATCCCGTGCGATTCGTTAAATTTGATTCATACGTTGCAATTGGCTCTCTTCGCTGTAGCCTGCAAACCCATGGGCCAAAACGAAATCTACGAATTTATCGGCAATCTAGCCATCACGCTACATTCAAAGAACATTAACATTAGCTTTAGCTCCCTAAACACAATTCTCGGTGACATGAATGCCGCATATGGCAACAATCATGGGCTTGCAGCTGGTGTCGCAGCTGCATTCCGTTATTGGGAAGCCAAGCCAGACTTGGCAGTAGCGCATTCAATAGCGCTGACCTTCAGGAACAAAGACGGCGAATTTGCTTGGCACGCCGAATAGTTTGAGCGGGAACTGGACATTATAGCGGGCTATTGCTAGGAAATTGCTTTTGGGGTGAAGGCCGTTGAAAGAGCGATTGACCGGACCGGAGGCGGGGGAAAAAGAGGTTGCGGGGAAAAAGGGGGATTTGGGTAAAGCTGAAATACTGAAAACTGAAACGCTGAAAGGAAGAATGCGCCGCTGGACGCCGGTTTTTGGCGGAATTGGGAGGATTCTCAGTGGTTT
>JANXMQ010000153.1 GCA_025354565.1 Akkermansiaceae bacterium | reverse complement strand
CCGCTCTGCTCGCCACCGAAGAGGCCGCACGGAAAAAGCGCACGGCGCAAAAGAAATCCTAACCACGCAAAGGCGCAATTCGGCATCACGCACTGCCGCACTTTGTCGCGCCCTCATTCCCGCAGTGGATCGAAAAACCGCATACTCGGGGAAACCGACGAGATGATGCGAACTGTTTACGCCACATTTTTCCCCGTTCTGCCCCAGTTGGAATCATTCTAAGAACACAACTGGCAGCACGTCCCTCGGCTCGCGCTTGAGCCGCTTCCCTGCGTTGCATCAGCAGTCGCCCCCAACGGTCCGGAGACGAATCGAGAAACATGCCGAAATTGGACCGATCCGCGCCACCAGGATACTGGGGACCACCGAACAGCCGCAAATCCGGATCGAGTGGGTGCGCGAGGCCACTCGCCAGCCAGTCCGTGTCGTAGGTGAACGAGAAGACCTCTTTACCCCGGCTCAGCGAGGACCGCAGTTGACCCATCAGGACCGGGCAGCGGAGTTCCCGCCAATCCGCCCAAACTTCGATTTCGCGGTTCATGGTCCCGATTTTAAGGTTGGTTTTTTCGGCGCGCGCTTGCGGGTTGTCGCCAAGCGGGCGTCTTCCAGCTTGCGACCGAACACGTCGTCAGCGGCAAGACGGATGAGGTCTCCCTCCAGGCCCAGAACCACCAGAACCTGGACGAGCTTGCCCAGAGCGATCCCGGCTGAACCGTTTTCCATGAGGTGCAAGGTGGAGCGACTGATGCCCGCGCGTTCGGCGACTTGCGCGGCGCTGAGTCGCCGCCGAAGTCTCGCCAGTCGCAAGTTTTCGCCCAATTCCGCGAGCAGACGATCATGTCTGGGCAGAAGGATGTTTGAATTTTTCGCCATAATGTATGATATAATAGACAAAAAAGAGTCATTTAGCACGATATGTCAAACATTATTTCTCTCGGGTTTCGTTCCAAACCGATCGCCATGCTACGGATCAGATGGGCGGAGCATCGAAGTCGTCTCCAACGTGGCGGGGCTTTCTCCTGCCAGCACGCACTCGGAAAAACGCTTTGACAGTCATTTAATGCCCATATATGAGTCTTTAAGTTTTTTAAACACCGATTGATAAAACTTCATCATGCGCTCAGCCTTCCAAGACCTGCTCCCACCCGGACTGCGTAGATCACTCTCAAAATTCGGCAAGGATTTGGCGAGAGCCCGCCGCAAGCGCCACCTCACGGCCGGGATGATGGCGGAGCGCATCGGCGTTGCCAAAAGCACCTATGCCCGCATGGAAAAGGGCGATCCGGCGGTCGCCATGGGAGCCTATGCAATGGCGCTTTTTGTGTTGGGATTCGGCGACGCGTTCAGTGATCTGCTTGACGCCCGGAACGATGAGCAGGGACTGCTTTTGGACGAAGAACGGCTGCCCCGGCGGGTGCGGGTCAAGAAAGCCCCCAACTCCCTATGAAACGCACGATTCAGGTTTATCTGGGCGATGACGCCCGCCGTGTCGGGACCTTGCATTTTGATGCGATCGGTTCCCGGCAGCATTCGGCGTTTACCTACGAGGATTCTTGGCTGAAATCGGCGGATCGTTTTGCCCTTGAACCGGCTCTCCCCCTGGTCATGGGACCGCAGTATCCCCGCAAAACCAAGGACGGCTCGGCATTTCACGCGGCCATCGCGGATACCGAGCCTGACGGCTGGGCCAAACGGGTGATTTTGCGCGATCATGCCAAGCGCCGGCAGGAAGCGCGCCGCACCGGTGAGGATGCGGCGACGACTCCGTTCACCGCATTGGATTTTCTGCTCGCGGTGGATGATTTCAGCCGCATTGGGGCGCTGCGCTTCAAGGATGAACAGGGTGTGTTTTGCCGGGCATTTGAAACCGGGCGGCGCGCGGCACCTCCCTTGGTTGAACTGGGTCGGCTGCTGGCTGCGACTCGGGCGGTCGAAACCGAAAACGAAACCGCCGCCGATCTGGCTTACCTGCGGGGCCGTGGCACCTCGTTGGGGGGCATGCGTCCGAAATGCACCGTCATCGATGAAGACGGCCGTCTGTCGATCGGTAAATTTCCCAGCGTCAGTGACGAGCGCCCGGTGACCAAGGGCGAGGTGCTGGCCATGACTCTTGCCAAGGCGGCGGGCATCCGCGCGGCCGAAGCACGGCTGGTGGAAAGCGACGGAATGCCGGTGGCGCTGATCCCGCGCTTTGACAGAACGGAGGGCGGCAGGCGGCTCATGTATGTCTCGGCGGCCACTCTCCTCGGCGCGGATTCCGATGGATCGCGCGATCATTTCTACACCGAAATGGTTGATACCATCCGAATGCATGGGGCCGATTCCAAGAGTGACATCGAGGAACTCTGGCGTCGCATCGCGTTTTCCATCCTGATTACCAATGTGGACGATCACCTGCACAATCACGGGTTTCTCCATGATCACCATGGGCATTGGAGTTTGGCACCGGCCTTCGACATCAATCCCTTTCCGGAAAGGATGCGGGAGCTCAAAATCTGGATCTCCGAGGAAACCGGCCCGGAGGCGACCATCGACGCGCTCTTTTCAGTCATCGCCTATTTCCGCATCCCGCTCGCCAGGGCCAGGGAAATCCTGAGTGAAATCGAACGCGCGGTTTCCCGCTGGCGCGAGAGCGGACGGGCGCTGGGCATGTCGGACCGTGAACTGGATCAATTCGCCGATGCCTTCGAACACCCGGAACGCAAAGCCGCCCGGGAAAAATCACGGTAAAGTTTGTTGTGTCAGCCCGGGGTGTCGTTCCACACGGTTTGCCACGCTTGAAATCACAGGCTTGCGGGAGTCATCCCCTTCCGGCCTGACCCTGCCGCTCCACCAAACCGGCCTCGCGCAGTCGGCCCAGCCGATTCAGCGCCGGCCGACGAGGCAGGCGCGGTTCAAAACCCACCTCGTAGGCTTGCGCCTCCAGTTCCGGCTGCCGTCGGAATGGTTCGAGCCATTCTCGTTTGATGAGTCGGTTCATGGCGTGATAATGGCGATAAAGCAGGGAAATGGCGTGATCGTGGCGAGATGGTCAGCCTTCCCGGTGTTGTAGTTGGTTTTAGGCATGTGTTTGCGGGCTGCGAGCTTTTCCTTGAGGTAGAGATCAATGGCCGGTGACATTCGGTCTTTCACCGTCGCTGCCACAAGTTGGAATCGGTCCCGTTCCGAGAACGACAGGTTGATGGCTTCCAAAAGATCTGTGGTGCCAAGGGCAATGGCTTTCGGGCGAACTCCATCGTCTCCGGTGGGGGGCTGTAAAACCAGCCTCGTTTCGCGTATAATCCTTTAATTTTCTGCGGTTTCATAGCCTTTTAGGGTAGCAAACAGAAGAAGTAAGGCTAGGAAAACCTAGATTTCCTGAGTTTCAGGCACTTGATCGAAAAGTGCCAAAATTGCCTCATTTGAGGTCTTGGTGGTCACTCGCAACTGCTTGATTTTAAGCTGTTTATTGAGTGGTACACCCGGAGGGACTCGAACCCCCAACCTTCTGATTCGTAGTCAGTGGACAATCCTTTTAAAATATAGTTCTATCGGTTATCCGTGCTTCAATCCGTGCAATAGATGCTTGCAATCCCCTTTGAAATGAACCTGAATGCAGGCATGAGCAAGCCAGCGAAACGAACCCGGACTGTTGCCAGTAAGACCGCTTCCACGGGCATCACTATCGTTCCCAAGGTGGACGCACAGGGATACATTTTCTATCGCGTCCAAGGCTGGCAGGAAAACGGCAAGTGGCAGCGGCGGCGGTTCAAGGAGCGCCGCGAGGCGGAAACTTTCGCTGCGGCGCAGCGCGTCCAGATGGAGAACAAGGGCCGCGCACAGCGCATGGTCCTTTCCCCTCTCACCGACGAACAGCACGAGGAAGCCTTGCAGGCGTTCGACAAACTCGCGGGCACCTACGCGCTCGCCGATGCCGTTGCGTTTTTTCTTAAGCACCACCGGCCACCGGAATTCACTATCCGCTTGAAGGACGCCACCGCGCTTTACCTCGATGAGAAGGAACGCGACGGACTCCGCCCGCGCACGGTTCACGGCATCGGCTGGACGCTGAAACTTTTCAACACGGCCACCGACAACCCCCACGTTCACGAAATCACTCAGCAGCAGGCAGAGGCGTTTCTAAAGGGACTCCGGGCGAAGAACGGCAAGGACCAGGCAACGCGCCGTTCATGGGAGATCCATCGGGGCGCATTGCACGGATTCTTTGAGTGGTGCGCGGCATCCGATGCCAGCACGAACCGCCCGTTCACGTTTGCGAATCCTGTCGCCGCCGTTCGGAAATTCTCAAGCCGTCAGGTGCGCGAGGAGCAGGACGCCAAGCCGGCCACCACCTCGCCCGAAGACGTACGCCGGATGTTCTCCGTTCTCATGCGCTGGCGCGGGGGCGTGCTGGTCCGCCCCTTCGCTTTCCTCTACTTCGCCGGCATCCGCCCGGACGAACTGAAACGCATGGCCGGTCGAGAGCGTGAGTTGGTCAACCTCAAGACCCGCACCATCACCATTCCCGCCAACGTTTCCAAGACCCGCCACGAGCGCCAGGTTGCCATTTCCGATAACCTCGCCGCATGGCTGGCCGCTTTCCCCGGCGACCTAATTCCGACGAATTTCGAAGCCCTCAACAAAAAGGTGCGAAAACACTTCGGACTAACCCACGACGAGGCGCGGCATAGCTTCATTTCCTACCATGTCGCGCTGCACCGCAGTATCGGCGATGCCGCGTTACAAGCTGGCAATTCCGAATCCATCGTGAAACGCCACTACCTCAACACCCACACCCAGGACGAAGGCAGCGCGTTCTTCCGCACCGACCCTGACCTTGCCGCCCGCAAGGCCATCCTCGGCGCTCAGAAAGCCCCCACGAGTAGAAAACACCTCAAGGTTGTTTGATCCAATGAGACCGAGGAATCCGGACTTGCGGTGAGCTGCGGGGAGATGCACATTACACCCATGAAAAACGCCGCTACTTTCACAGCCCGCGTCTTGCGCGATGGGAAATGGTTCATCGCCTTCTCGCCAGAATTCCCGGAAGGAAACGGACAGGGACTTACCGAGGAAGAGGCGCTGGAATCGCTCCGCGAGTCCATCCTGCTGCTGCTGGAGGATCGGCGCGAGGACGCCCGCGCCAGCCTTGGCAGCGGCGAGAAACTGATTCCCCTCGCCCTTGCATGAGGCGGCGGGAACTCATCCGCCATCTCGAAGCCCATGGCTGCCCGCTCAAGCGCGAAGGTGGCTCCCATTCGATCTACTGGAATCCCACCACCGGACGCCGAGAACCCGTCCCGCGCCATGCGGAAATTCCCGACCTGCTAGCCAAGAAAATCTGCCGAGCGCTGGAGATCGCAGAACCATGAAGCCCGAAAAAACGCAAACAAGGGCGGGCGACATGGCTCGCGTGGATTCCCTTCTCTGCGAACTGGACGATTTCTTGGATGAACCTCGCGCCGATGAGATTCTTCGTGGTGAATGGCTTCATGACGCGACACTACCTATCCCATCGGCAGAACTGCTGGAGTTGTTTGCAATCGAGCTACTATTTGGTTTCGGAAAATACGAACGATTTTACATTGCCGACCGAGATGGAATTCAGAAGGCGATCAGCTTGTTCATAGCAGAAATGAAGCACCTGCCTTTGGCTCCGAGGCGTGATTTAGTGACCTTTGCCATCGCCCGCATGAATATACTCAGCCTGACGGGCATAACCCGGAAATCCCTGCACTGGTGGCCAAGCATTCTTGGCTTGCAGGCGGATGTGGGCTTTGAGGGAACTTCAATGTTTGCCGGGATGCGACGGGTAACTCGCCACATGATCGAAGCATTGACCATGCGGGCGATTTTTCAAGGTGACGCCCCATGTTTGGAAGGGCTTGTCGAAGTTGTTCGCAAAGGTGGAGTCAATGCAGCCTTCAAGCCGACCTCAGGCCAAGAAATCGCGCTTCAAATCCTTCGATGGACTCCCTACCTCGTGGAGAAGCTTGCCCGTGCCCCCTCTAAGACCGAGACACAAACCTTTCTCCTTTCTCTCTATCCTGGACTCTCTGACAGCCCTGCCACATGGACGGAAGTTCGTAAAAGTTTCCGCTTCGAAGTCGCAGAGAGCCGTAGTCGGAGAATCGACAAATTTCTAATCGAGAAGCTTGCGCGGGAGGCAAGCACGTTGGAAACTCTAGCCCGGCAGGGCAAAGGAAAAGATCCGACGCGCAAGAAAGTTCCAAGTTGGAGGTTGCCTCCAAAGAACCTCCCTGCAGAAGACGTTCAGAAATAAAACGCCGACCTGAATGTCATCGGCCTGCACCTTGGGTGCATGGTTGGCGCGTATGAGCAATCAACACGCATCACCTACATTGGTCGGCCTTGAAGAAGGTCGAATCGCAATCTTTGGAACCGGACCCGAAGCCCCCTCAAAACGCAGCTTCGCCGAGTGGAAGGCGAGGGGATATTTCCCCTCGGTAAAACTGGGGAAAAGAGTTTTCGTAAATCCCGACGAAGTGCGCCGCGCCCTCGAACGTCGGTTCAAGATTAACGCCAAGGAAATCTGAGCCATGGCCTCTGGAAACTAAGAACCCGCGCCACCGGTAGGGCGGACGCGGGTGCTCAGGAGTTAGGATGCCTGAAGCTACGCCAAACGCTACTGCTAGGCAAGCGCGCAAATACACCTGCACGCCATGTCTTCATGCACTATTCCGCATGTGCGGACGCTTGAAGTTTTCAAGCACCAGATGCCAATATCGAATCATCTTTCGGAGGAGAATTGGCAACGCCTTGCGCTCCATTTCTTCCAAGGGAAAAACGCTTTCGATTTCGCGATGTCGATGCTTCTCAAAGAAGGAACATCATCCGTCAAGAAGTCCAAGACTGTCACCTATCTGGATGCCGTGCAATCCACTTGGAAGAGTCTCACGCGAAGTGTTCCGCGTCCATTTGCCGCAGTCCCCTATTGCACCAGCGGTGAGGCAACATCCACATGGGCATGTATCGACGTGGACAAACACCACGGCACAAGATCGGAGAACTCCCATGTAATCTGGGTAATCAAGAAATTGGTGGCTGGCATCAAGTCCGCAATCAAAGACGATCCTGACGCGCCCGCGTTCTTGATCGAGGACTCTGGGCGGGGCTTTCACGTCTTCCTCATCGCGGCCACCCCCAAGCCGGTAAGAAGTTGGCTAAAATCCATGAAGAGCATTCTCAGGAGTTCCAAGCTTGAGGAAAAGAGAGACGGCATCGAATTGTTCCCTGTCACGTCGGGTAAACGAAAGGGAGTCCGTTTGCCGGGCAGTGCGAATGCGAACACCTGGTGTGCCACAACCGAGTCCTACAAAGTCTCAGAATTGATTGCAGTTTCGGGGTTGGCTCAACTCCTCGCCGCCATTCCATCGCTCGAACAGCTTTCTGCACGTTTCAACAAAAGAGGCTCTTCCTTTTTGTTGAAACGGAGTAACGGAACCCAGAGCGATGCGCCCGCCCACTGGAGCACTCACACGGATGCCGTGCGCCTACTTGAGAAGCACGCGATCAAGAGTGCCTCATCCCGCCGCAATCGCCTTGCCTCACTGGTTGGGGACGGAATCCACCATTTTGCGAAACCCGTTCTATGGGAAATCGCTCACGAACAATTCAAGAAAGCCTGCCCTCCTTGTCGCTCCGATCTTCAGACGCACCGCGAGGATTTCGAGTCGCTCTACGCAGACATGAGAGCTGAGATCCTCAAGCGATTCACTTCGGCGGAATTGGCATACTTCAAGACGGAAAAGTTGAGTTCCCGCCAGACGGCATTTCTGATCGTGTGGAATTTTGCGCGGCTCGCACAGCGAACGAATCGTTTCGGTCCGGACGGGCGGTTTCCTCTCAGTGGCTTGGATCTCTCTTGCCGAATGCAGCGTGGAATGAGGAACAGCTACAACGACCGCAATTCTCTCATCGGCTCCTGCATCAAAAAGGTCTCAACCTACGTCAAAGGGAAACGACCCGAACACTTCGTCTGGATATTGAATGATCTCAATTCAGGTTCATAATTTCCTTCTTCACCCGTTACGCCTTGACCGGAACCGCAAAATTCTCTGCCAATACCATAACGTAGTGTCGTAACACTCACCGCAATCTACGCCCGTTACGCCTGCCTCCATTTTAGAGGATGCTCTCGCGCAATGAACATCCGCCAAACACGATTTGCAGAACTGGTTGCGTCTGGCATCCCGGCCTCACGGGCTTACCCGGAGGCGGGGTATTCGGGCCGTGGAAAGAATGCTGCCGCGCACGCATCCAGACTGGTTGAAAATGGTGGAGTTTCCAACCGGATCGCCGAGATTCAGAAAGAGACGCACGATGCGGTGCGGATGACCAAGGCGCGGAAACTCGAAATTCTTGAGGAAATCATGTCTTCCCGGACGGAGAAGGCCCGCGACCGAATCGCGGCGATCAAGATTCATAACGTAATGACCGGCGATAATGCTCCCACCGTGGCGGTGATACAAACCGGGCGCAGCACGCTCGACGAAATCAAGGAGCGGGCAAAATACGTCGTCTCTGCGTTGAGTCGCGCACATGAGGTTCGCGGTACGCCCGCTATTATCGAGCCTACTGGTGCCTGCAAACTCGTAGGCTGGCAGACGGAAGTTGGCTGAAAGTCGCTGAGAAAACGCAGGCAAAACCTTCGTCGCGGCATGGTTCGACGGCTCACCTCGAATGAAATAGCCCATTTTGGAACTTGTTGAAGCGGGGGCGATTGGATTGATTGGCGGCGTCCGGAGAGATCCGGGCCGGGGCATAAGAACCCCGTGTTAAGCGGTCAGGCGTTGACCGGAAAAACGCCGCCTCCAGACCGAAAGGTCGGGGAGGCGGTGGCGCATGTCCAAGTCTCTCCCACGGGGGCGGCTAAAGGCCCCCGCGCTCGTCTTAACACGGGTTCTTAACTCCCCGGCCACCCTGAGAAATCGGGGTGGCTGGTTTTGTTTCGAGCACCAACACCCATGGAGACACACACCTGCCTGCTATTTCGATTTTTGACCCCTCCCCACGAGAGGCCCACGCAAAGCACGTCTTTACGGTCACTATGCATCCTTTCTCCAGCAACTCCAAGCTCATGCCGACGCTGAACTGGATAGGAAAAGAAGCCGTGGTGAACCATCACCGCGAAGTGCCTTTTCATTTGCTCAAGGATGTTCCCGATCTTGCGTGCGGCGATGCAGGCAGCGGAAACTTGATCGTCCAAGGAGACAATCTCGTCGCTCTCAAGGCACTGCTTCCGCATTACGCCGGGCAGGTGAAGTGCATCTGTATCGACCCTCCTTACAACACTGGAAACGAAGGCTGGGCCTACAACGATAACGTCAACAGTCCAATCATCCGCGAATGGCTCGGCAAGGTCGTCGGCAAGGAAGGTGAAACGCTGGATCGGCACGACCGCTGGCTTTGCATGATGTATCCGAGATTAGCGCTGCTTCTCAAATTTTTAAAAGACGACGGAATGATTTTTGTACACATCGATGACAATGAGGTTCAAAATCTCAGGGCCATCATGGATGAAATTTTTGGAGCTAAAAACTTCGTAACCCAGTTCATCTGGCAAACAGACGGACATACCGACAACCAATTTCATGTTAAGGTAAATCATGAATACGTTCTCATGTATGCACGCAACGAAAAGCTTCTCACTTTAGGGCACGTCGTTGACCCAAATACACATGAAGGCAGCAACCTATGGAAAGGAATTGCCGAAAATTCCATCACGAAGAATGGACCAGGAAATCCAGCAAGCATGATCGAGCTGCCTGTCGGATTTCCAATAACAGTAGAGAGTATTTCTCTTCCCCCCTCTGACATTCCAGAAGGTCTTATTGATGCAATGAAGGCGAAAAAGCCACCGACAAGCAACAATTTGAAGGCACAGTTTGGAAAGATTCAGTTTCCGCTCCGCCTAGATCCAATGATGGCAAAGGACTACAAACTCACCAAATCTTGTCGAGTGTTTTCTGGATGGGCAAACGCCAACAAACTGAAGCAATTCATTGCAGGAAACTGCGAACCATTTGATGACGACGGGCTACCGGTGCGATTTTTTCTAAGTCCAAATGGCGTAATCTATTATCGAAAAGAAAGAGGTAGCCATGTACGCAATATACTCTCTGTGCTTAGAGGATTCACAACAACAGAAAAAACAAGCACTCAACTGAAGCAGTTAGGTCTTGAATTCTCTTATCCCAAACCGATCGACCTCACCAGATACTTAATCAAAATTGCGACCCACCCAGGTGATCTTGTCTTGGATTCGTTCGCAGGAAGTGGGACCGTTGGAGCCTCTGTGTTAGAGCAGAATCGTGATGAGAGCGATAGCCCGATGCGCCGCTTCATTTTAATTCAGATGGAATCGGAATCTGAAGAGCATATCAACCTGGGGATTAATTTGGCGAGAGACCGAACAAGATTTAGGATCAAGCAAGTTTGTGACGGTTATCTTGCAGGTAATGGTGAAAATGTCACTGGCCTTGGCGGTGGCTTCCGCTTTTGCGAATTAGGCGAACCGCTTTTCGACGAGTCAGGTCACATCCGTGAAACCGTGAAGTTCGGCGAGTTGGCGCGGCATGTCTATTTTTGTGAGACGGGAGAGCCATTGCCTCGTGAACGGGTGCCGAACTCCGCGTTGCTCGGGGTCTTTCGCGGGACGGCCATCTATCTACTTTTCAATGGCATCCTCGGCGACAAGAGCGCCAACGGCGGGAACGTTCTCAATCGGAAGATTCTCGGTTCCCTGCCACCGCACGCCGGGCCGAAGATCATTTTCTGCGCGGGCTGTCTGCTAGGTGCTGATCGGCTCACCCACGAGAACATCGTTATCCGGCAAACCCCTTACGAAGTCCGCATCGCATGATCCAGTTGAAAGCCTATCAAACCCGCGTGCTTGAGTCGCTGCGGGATTTCCTCCGGCGTTGCTGCTCGGGCATGGCATTGCACAGGGCATTTTACGAAGTGCAGGTGAGCAATGGTATCCCACTCTCACCTTATTTGCCGATCATCGCGGCAGGAATGGGAGCGGAAATGCCTTATGTCTGCCTACGAGTTCCCACAGGCGGGGGAAAGACGCTGATCGGTTGTCATGCGGTAGGAGTGGCCAAGCAGGAGCTTCTACGGGGTGAACGCGCGGTCGTGCTTTGGCTCGTGGCGGCGGCATCTAG
>JANXMQ010000097.1 GCA_025354565.1 Akkermansiaceae bacterium | reverse complement strand
GCGGGGAGAAGTGTTAGGGTTGGGTGTTGTGGGAGCGGTGGATAATTTCCAAGAGTTCTTGTCGGAACTCGGGGGTGATGGATTCGGAGCCGTATTGATGATCGAGCAGATTCCTGATCGCCAAGATGGCCTCTTCCGGGGTGTAGCGGATGGCGGCTTGCGGGGCAGGTGGATTTGCTTTCGGTGTGGCGGTTGCGGCAATGTAATCGCGGGAACTTGAGACTTCGGCAATGGCGGTATGTTTTAGTGAATTTTGCACGGCTTCGATAAGTTTCTCCGGTGGCAGGCCGGGGAGACGTTTGAATGTAATGATGGATTCAATGAGTTCGCGGTCGGTGCGGCCCATGGAGTGGGCGAGGAGGCGGAGTTCTTGGAAGCGGGCTTCTATGGTTTCGTAGGTATCGGGATCATCACCGAGAGCATGGATGGCTTCTTTCAGATACCTAGAGAGGAATTGAAGGTAGTCGCGATCGCGGGGATAGATGAGTCCGGCGTGGAGGGGTGGGAGGGGGATGCTGTTTTCAGCGTCGCGGTCTGCTCTAACGAGGCCATTCACATTGCCTTTGAAGGGGGGCGTTGCCACATGTCTTTCAAGTGGGGAAAGAATTGATTTGACGGTTTCTTCAAAGGCGTCGAGGCGGAATAACCAGACAGTGTGTTGTCCCTTCTGTCCAAGATTCATGCGATGAGGGCTGTATTTTCCGTCATTGGGAAAGGGAAGCCACGCAGGGGACTGAATACACTCGATTTTGAAATTAGTGAGCGACAGGGGAAGGTCGATGCCCTTTTTACGAAGATCCTCCGCAAGGAGGGAAAAGCTGATAGCCTCATGCATAACGAGACATGGAATGTCTCCGTGAGACGTGCGCCCAGTAGCGGGGTCGATGGCGAGGTGTTTGATAAAGAAGACGTTCTTCATTTCAGGATCGCGCAACCTTAATGATACCAAGTCCGTCCAGACCTGGTGAAAGGCGTTCAGGGTTTGCTGGCGGGTGGCTCCGATGGAAGCGGCTTTGGTTCCGCCTTCGGCGAGGATGATGGGTTGCGGCTCTTCCCGGCGGACGGATTCCGCCGCTCCTTGGGTGGCGGCGGGTGGGGAAAGGAATTGAAGGGGTGTTTTGGTGACCAGTATCTTGATGTCGGGAAATAGGTTTTTGAATGCGGATACTTCATCCAGGCAGTCATGGGGGTGGGGATGTAAAAAATGGAGAATGGCTCCGGTGGGAATGGTGTGGATGTTTAATGGGGAGTTCATGATGTGGTTAGTTAGGGAAGAGGGATTGATTGACGATTGTTGATTTTGGATTTTTGATTGGGGAGAGAAGAGGAAGAGTGGGCGAGACGCCCACGCTCCTTGAGGTTTACGCGAGTTCGGCGTGTTCGATGACGGACTTGATGGTTTGGGGTTTCCACTCGCCGGAGAAGATGATGGTCTTGGCGGGGCGGATCTTGGTGCCGCCGTTGCGAGTGGGGATGAGCTTTTCCTTGTAGGTGATGGATTGACCGGCCTGCTTGGTGCGGATGCCGCGGGCGTTGAGGTCGTCGGCGATGCGTTGGAGGGTTTCGCGGGCCTCGTAGCGGGCGATGATCTCGCGGAGGATGGCTTGTTCCTCGGGGACGGGTTCGAGGCGGCGATAGGGTTTGCCGGACTTGGAGGTTTGCTCGGGGATTTCCTCGCCAAGCTGCCAGCCGAAGCGGGCGTGCTGGGAGAGGGCGACTTGGTTGCGGCGCATTTGGTTGAAGGCGCGGCGTTGTTGGTCCTTGGTTTCTGAAAGCTGCATTTCCGCGACGGCGACGAGGACGGTGGCGAGGAAGCGACCGTAGCCGCCACGGGCGTCGATGTCGGGCGAGGTGATGCGGAGGGACATGTTGTTGTCCACGAGGAAATTGACGGTGTCGCGCATGTCGTCCACATCGCGGAAGCCCCGGTTGATGTTAAGGACCATGAGGACGGTGGCACCGGTGCGTTTCATGTGGGCGACGGCCTCGCTGGCGATGCGGCGTTTCAAGAAGGGCTTGGAGGCGGAGACGCCAGGCTCGATGAAGACTTCCGAGATGGTGAGTCCGTGCTGGGCGGCCCATGCTCGGCCTTCGAATTCTTGGCCTTCGAGGGTGAGTTTCTGGTCGTCGGTGGATGCGCGGATGTAGAGCACGGCGAGGTTGGATAGAAATGCCAGCATGGCGGGATCTGCGGTGGTGGTGGGGCGGCGGTCGAGTGAGCCGCGACGGGAGTAGGATGCTTTTTTCATAGGGGAGCGGTGGTGGGGAGGTTGTTTTTGGGAAGAGGAAGAGATAGGACTTATGGGACTTATGGGACTTATGGGACTTATGGGACTTATGGGACTTATGACTTTAAGAGTTTATAGAGGCAGATGAAGAGGATGAGGGAGAAACAGAATAGCAGAATGGCGAGGACGGGGAGGGGGATGCGGGTTTCCGCGTTGGCGGAGTAGAGGATGGCGAGGGGGACGCCGGTGATGATGGGGAGTTTCATGGAAGTGAGAGGTTAGAATCCAGAATCAAGAGTCCAGAGGGAGAGGAAGAAGGGGAGATTGACGATTGATGATTGATGATTGTTGATTTTTGATTGGAAAGAGGGGGAGATTGAAGAGTGGGCGGGACGCCCACGCTCCTTGAATTATTTTCCGAGGAGGAAGGACTTGAGGGAGGCGGGGGTGGACTCGCCGTTGCAGATGCGCATGGCGATTTCTACGGCGGTGACGCGGTCGGGGATGCCCTTGCCGTCGAGGTCTTCGAGGATTTTATTGACGGACTTCATGCCGTTTTCCGGGGAGACGAAGCCGCTGCCGCCGGAGCCAGGGCCGGAGCCGTCGCGGTGGGTGGATGGGGCGTTGACGATGGCCTTGTATCCGGTGGGTTCCTTTGCTGCCGCTTCTGGAGTTGCGACGAAGGCGAGGTGTTGAGGTTCCTCGGGAGAGCCGGTTTCCGGGTAGAAGCGGCAGAGGGCATCGTGGAGGGCGGACTCGATTTCCGATTGATGATTGTTGATTTCTGATTGTTGATCGGAAGAGGGATTGAAGACGGAAGAGAAGGCGGCGACGAGGCGGAGGGAGTCTTTCATGCCTTCCTCGGCGGCGGTGCCGTAGCTGGAATCCCGGTCGGGATCGGGGAGGTGGGTGACGGTGTTGTAGCGGTAGCCGTAGCAGATTTCGCCATTGTCATCCAAGGCGGAGAGGAGGTGGAGGAGCTCGATGCCAGCGGGTGGATTTTCTAGGACGAGGCGCTCGGTTTCGTGATAGAGACCGTCTGCGGTGGGCTCGGCGGGGGCGTCGCTGATGATGTAGAGGGAGAAGCGCGGCGGGGGGGGGGAGATTGGGGATGAAGAGGGGGAGATTGATGATTGATGATTGGTGATTTTTGATTTTTGATTGGAAGAGGAAGATTGCGGATCGGAGTCCGCCGCTCCTTGAGGGGCGGGGATGTCCTTGGGCATGATGTGTTCGCGGCCGGCGGTGGTGGCGGCGGTGGTGGCGGCTTCTAGTAGAGCGTCTTGATCGGCGGGGTTGGGACCGGCTTGCTTGATGATGTGGAGGGCGGTGGAGGCGGCGAGGACGCCGTTCTTTACGCGGTCGAGCAGGAGGGGGGAGGCTTCGTTGACGAGGCGGAGGCTGTCGGAAATGGCCTGCTTGGTCTTGCCGGTGCGGCGGGCGAGATCGGCGGGCTTGAGGGTGGGGTCTTCGCGGAGGATGCGTTGGTAGAGGCGGGCTTCTTCGAGGAAGGTGTAGGGCTTGCCGTTGTTGCAGGAGATCTGCATGAACAGGCGGTCAATGGCGGTGGTGCCGGGCTTTTCCGAGAGGCAGGGGATGGTTTGTCCTTCCGGCCAGCGACTGTTGGGGATGAGGATGGTGGTGATGGCGCGATGGCGACGGTGGCCATTGATGAGGAAGATGCGGGAGCCGGATTTTTCTTTGCGGACCTTGAAGGGTTCTTGGACGCCGTTGGCTTCGATGTCGGCGGCGAGTTCGTCGAGATTGCCGTAGTCCTGGCGTTCGTTGAAGTCGGGATCGGCTTCGAGTTGATCGGGGGAGAAGCGGAACATGTCTGCGCGGCCTTTGCTGAGGTGATAGAGCTTGGTGGCTTTGTCGGCGGTGGTGTCGGTTGGGGGAGCGGCTTTCATGGGTGGTGGTGGTGGAGAGATTTGAGATTTGAGATTTGAGATTTGAGATTTGAGATTTGAGATTTGAGATTTGGATTTGAGAGTAAGAGGATGAATGAATGCGGTGGGCGGGACGCCCACGCTCCTTGGTAATGCTTGGAAAGTGCAAGCAATGAAGCAGTGGGAAAGTTGAGGGTCAAGAAAATTGTTTAGTTTTGGAAAGATGAAATGGGAGTGGGTTTTTTCATCCAGAGGTCGGGGGTGAGATCGTCGAGGTCGGAGCGGGTGGCGTGGCTGGCGTGGCGGAGGGCGAGGGCGATGATGGCGCGGCGGGCGGTTTCTGATTCCGGGCGGTTTTCCCAGATGGGACCGATGGGGCCGGATTCCAGATGGCCGATGGCGAGGCGGGTGTGGATGTCGATTCTTC
The DNA here is from genome assembly GCA_025354565.1 of Akkermansiaceae bacterium. Lineage (GTDB taxonomy): Bacteria > Verrucomicrobiota > Verrucomicrobiia > Verrucomicrobiales > Akkermansiaceae > Luteolibacter. Next base: position 424 of record JANXMQ010000097.1, on the reverse strand, counting down.
CGGGAACTTCGATGTCACGGAGGATGGTGGCGAAGCCGGTGCCGGTGAGGGGTGCGAGGGTGAGGGCGACGGGTTCTTCATGACCGGGCTGGGGGTGGGTGATCATGGTGAGGCCACGGGAAACGCCGGTGCCCATGGATTCGATGGCGGCGTTGAATTCTTGGAATGCTTCATCGGGCGGCGGGGTGTGGCACTGGATGTGGAGGGCATGAGGGCCGCCGGGGTGGAGGATGAGCCGGGCGAGGGTGAGGCTCTCGAAATGGAGAAGCCATAATGGGGCGGCGGGGTCGGGAGTGGTGTGGTGGAAGATCATGGGAGAGATTTGAGATTTGAGATTTGAGATTTGAGAATTGGGATTTGGGATTTGAGATTTGAGATTTGAGATTTGAGATTTGAGATTTGAGATTTGAGATTTGAGATTTGG
>JANXMQ010000091.1 GCA_025354565.1 Akkermansiaceae bacterium | reverse complement strand
TCCGTCCCGAAGGCTAACATTCCAAGAGGTCCAGAACCAGCCCGGCCAAATCGAAGCTCCCGATCTGGCAAGTACCCTCACGCCCAAATCCAGCCTTAAAAAATAATCAAAAAAACACCTTGTTTCGATCTGATACTACTGGTACCATTCAATACGTAGTTTTCGCCCGTAGCGGCAGTGGGGCGGCATCGTCTTGGGTGGTGCGATGATATCCCGCCTGGGCTTCGTGCAAGGAAACTCTCTTGTCACCATCTTTGTCGTAATATTTCACCACATCCGCGCCCTTGTAGGTGACCGCCTTGGAGCTGCCCTTGATGCCTGCGATGCCGGCGTTGATTTCTCGTACGCTTAGTTCGCCGTCGCCATTGTCATCCCATCGGTCGAATTTTTCCATGAGACCGAGCATCTGTTTTTCGGCGCGTGTTTCCGGTATGGCGCTGCCCGGACCTGGCGAGCATGCGGCAAGCAAGCAGACGGCGGGAGTCGAGAGCAAATGTGAAAAGGTCATGTGGATCGAAGGATTCCCTTGTGGTTGGGACTACTGACGGAAATTAGCGGGTGCTGGTAATTTTGGCGGAGCCTTCGATCTTCGGTTGATAGACCGATCCGTCAAGTCCCATGGCCCCAGAGATTGTCACATTGATGACTAGCTTCCGCCCGAGTGATGATTTGTGGAATCCAAGAATACGATTGGAGAAACGATGGGTGAAGGCGGTAGAGGTAGAAGTCATAGCGGTCACTACATGACACAGGATTGATAGTTCAGAATGTTCGAAAAAAGACAGCTCGGGAATTTTTCTCGTGGAGAAGCTCCTGAAACGCCCGTGGAGCCGGGCCGTCGGCTGCCCTTAGGGGCATCTTCGTGCGTAATATGAAACGACGTCCTCTTCCTAATCAATTGATAGTGAGTTGAAAATGAAAACGACTTCGCGGCGTAAATGGAGTCTGTTAAAAAGTCTGATTTGTGGTTTGTGTGAGACTGCGGGGACTGGTACCCCAGAGATTAACAGCTTCACGTGCCCAAACCGGCCAGCTTGATGTCGAAGGGGTTTTCATCTGGATCATTGCAGCCGATGTGAATCGCGGCATTGCGTGTGCCGGTGGCAGTGGGTTTAAATTTCACGGTGAAGGTCGTCGTCTCGCCGGGGGCCAGCGTGGTCTTGATCGGCGCGGTCACGATGAAGTCGCCCGCGCTCGTGCCGTCCTTGGTGATGACCAGACCAGTAAGGGAACCTGTGCCCACATTGCTGATAGTGTAGCTTTTAGCGACAGTGGAGGAGCCCACCGCCTTGCTCCCAAATTTTTTCTTGGCAACCCCATCGACCAAATTGCTGCCGACCGGCTGCTGGATTGCTATGTCTGGGACTTTTGGTAGCGCTACTGATGGATAGCCTTGCCAAGTCGGAGTGGTGAAGCCCGCACTTCCTTGAATAAAATAGACCTTGAACGACGAAGAAGTGTTGAAGAAACCTTGGTTTCCTAAAATAGGTGCCTTGCCGAGGAAAGTTGCCTCCATCAGTAGAGGGCAGTCTGAAAAGGCATTGTAACCAATTGAAGTGACGCCGCTGCCGAGGGTCACGCGAGTTAGGGCGTCGCAGGATCGAAAGGCTTCATACCCGATAAAAGTGACGCTGTTGGGAATCGTTACGCTGGTTAGTAATGCGCAATTGTAAAACGCATCATAACCGATGTAAGTGACGCTATTAGGAATAGTCACACTGGTCAGCGAGGCACAGTAGTAAAAAGCTTGATATCCGATTTGCGTGACACTGTTGGGGATTGTCACGCGGGCCAAGTAGTTGCAGCGGTAAAACGCGCCATTCCCAATAGTTGTGACGCCATTGCCGATAATCACGCTGGTTAGCGAGCCGCAGTAACTAAAGGCATTATTGCCGATTGTTGTGACGCTGTTGGGCAACGTCACGCTGGTCAGTGAGTCACAGCCAAAAAACGCAGTATCTCCAATGGAGGTTACGCCACTGCCAATAGTCACGGTGGTCAGTGAGGAGCAATCGTAAAACGCACCATCCCCGATAGATATGACGCCGTTAGGGATAGTCATGCTTGTCAGCGAACTGCAGTATTCAAACACCCCCCCCGCGAGCGAGGTGACACTGTTTGGTAGCGTAACGCTGGTCAGAGAGCTACAGTTGTGAAACGCACCACTCGCGATGGTGGTGACGTTGCTGCCGATGGTAAGGCTGGTCATCGCGGTGCAATTGGTAAAAGCACCGTTTCCGATGTAAGTAATGCTGTTGGGGATTGTCACGCTGGTCAGTGCGCTGCAGCCGGAAAACGCACCATCCCCGATAGATATGACAGGTTTCCCGGCAATCGTGGCAGGGATGACCACTGCACCGATGGCTGTATAGGGATACTGTATGATTGAGATCGCAGTCCCGTTATCGTCGTAGGTGAAATTACCGAAGGTGGCAGCGGACAAGGGATTGGCCAGCAGACAGAGCACCAGTGGCAGGATGTGGAGGTGTTTGATGAGGTTCATTGAATTGGGGACTAGGATTGGGTGTAGGACTGCATCCGGTTATACATATCTGCGCTGGGCGCCGGGAGACATTTGATATTTTCATCAGATTTTGGTGGTGTTTCAAAAAATTTCATGTCCCGGCCGAATTTCTCCCTACGCAACCATCCAATCGTATCCATGTGACTCCGACAAGTTCTAAATTGGATACTTTTGTCCGTTACCGCCTCCCAATAAATTACAAATAAATTACAGAAGACCAGAACTGTTCGGTATGCTTTTTGCTGACCGGATTGGAGCGCCCCGTCTCTGGGGTCAGCGTCTCTGTGGTCAGTCCCCGCAACGCAACAAAAATAGATTGACGTCTCTGGGGTCAGTGAAAGCGCCGGGATAAACCGGCTTGAAACAGAGAATGAAAGAGTCTTACAGAGAAAACCTAGCCAGTAGCTTTGGCCACGAACCCTACGCTGGGAGCAGTAATGTTCCGGGTGTAGCATGGGGAAGTGGAGACGCAGGCCAGCCATTGAGCTCCGAAATCCATGTTTCCGTGTGCCGACCTTGTACTGAAAAGGGGAAGGCAACATCATCCTCACCGCCAAGGCAAGGTGAGGACGTAAGGCGAAGTCAGGAAGCCATAAGAGTGCAAGTCACGCAGGAGGGGCCGTCCGGGCACACCACGAGAACGAGGCGGAGAGGATTTTGCGGGTCGTGGGTGTGAGGCGGCGCTGGATTTACCCCCGTTGCGGGAGGAACTGCTGTTGTTGAAAAAAGGGACCGCCGTAAAGTGATCTGTGCTGCCATTGTGAAGGGCAGGACGGACGTGGGCAACGATTGGCTCGCCAAGCGCCTGGCGATGGTTCACCCTTCCTAGGTGAGCACTCTGGTCCAACGGATTAGCC
>JANXMQ010000083.1 GCA_025354565.1 Akkermansiaceae bacterium | reverse complement strand
GTCCTCCGTGCCCTCAGAACCGATCCCGCTCCAGACCAACTCCCGCGCGGTCGCCACCATGTCAAAACCCATGAGGAGGCGCTCTTCCGGTGTTTTGCGCATCATGGCGGCGAAGATCATGGCGTTGATCTCCGGAGCCGTGTCTTTCATGGCAAAACCCGTGTCAGCGTATCTGTCAGGTTCAATGCGGCTGACCATGTCTTCAGGTAGTCGGTATCCCAGCCCCATCCAGACGGCTCACCATGTCACGCAGGAGTTGCAATTCTTCGGTCATGGATTGGCGACAGGCTCGCATACGGCGGCCCTCCGCTGCGAGGGGAAATTTCCACAACGGCCCTGCCCAGCCTCGCTTCTGCCGTGAATTCCGAGAGGATCGTCTCGCCAATACACCACTCGAAAGTTATCACCACCCTCACTCTTTCTCATGGTCGCCCGCGGCACACCATCCTTACTCTTCCGCGCGACCATGCAGCACTTCCCTGAAATCCAGCTCACCTTTCAAGAAGCCCGCGTTCTCGGATGCCTGTTGGAAAAGGAAATCCTCACTCCCGCCAGCTACCCGCTCACTCACAACTCCCTTCTCATCGCCTGCAACCAGACCACCAGCCGGGACCCCATCACCCGCTTCACCGGTAAGGAAGTGGCGGAAGCCCTTCGCGGACTCTCGGAGAAATACCTCGTCGAAAAGACCCTCGGCGGCCGCGCCCCGAAATTCGAACATTGCATTCAGGACGTGCTGAGCATACAGCGGAGCGAGTGCGCCGTCCTGACCATCCTGCTGCTGCGCGGACCCCAGAGCGCCGGTGAAATCCGCCAGCGCACCGACCGCCTGCACACCTTTTCCTCCCTGGACGAAGTGGAGGAAACGCTCACGTGGTTCATCGAATACCCGCACGGCCCGCTCGTCAGGCGGATTCCCGTCGGCGAAGGCCGCCGGGTCGAGAGCTTCGCTCACCTCCTGTCACCCGCCGCCGCGGACAGCCCCTCCATCACCGGGACTCCTCCCGCAGCCGAGGACACCCCTGCGGAAAACGGTTGGCGCGCCGCCATCGAGGCGCGTCTCGCAAGCCTCGAATCCGAAATCGCCGAGCTCAGAGCCGGCCAAGCGTCGTAGTGAACATCGCGTGAAAATCCGGGCCGTTCACTCTCGGGCGATCGGGTGCGCAGTTACTCAAACAGGGCGAGGATAGAATTAACTTCTTCATATTCTTCAAATCTTATCCAATGCGAGTATCGCTCGATTTAAGTCCGCTGAATGAAGCCTTGCTACCGAGATGTCCCAAAGATCTTTGGTGAAATGCTGAAGTGACTGGGAAAAGAACGGACCTGTTTTGCTTCTTGTCCCTGGCGCGCGTGCCAAATCTTCACGAATTTCTCTGCGCCGGGATCTCGCTGCCAAACGTGATAGATAACGTTTGGGGTCTTTGATTCTCGATGGATCAAGGGGAATACAAGATTCCGGGACAGCTAAAAAATCCGCAATTCCAGAACGATCTGCCAAAAGCCATGCTTCCACCTCCCGAATTGCGATTCGGATAACTAGATTCGGGTTTTGAACCTCATCTTCCAGCCAAGACTTGATAGTTTCTGGTGGGCAAGGACGATTATCCGCATCAACTAAAATTACAAATGGAGTGACGGCTGAAGCCGCATTAAAAGCCGGAAGGCTCTTTTTGATGTAGCCATATCCATTTGGGCCAACGTCTTTCTGCCAGCCTTTTGAGAGGGGATACGATTTTGACACAATCGGCTTACCTTTTGCACGCGAGAGAAGCAATCTCAGCACTGCTTCGCTTAGCCGATCCTCGACAGCTATATTTACCGCTCTGTTCATCTGGAAATCAGAGAGTGAGTTCGGTCACATTCTGCGGTGCGGTTCTCGGCAATACAGCATCGCCGACGGTCATTCCGGCCCGCATCATTGCCACGATTTCGGGGTCTGAACTTGCCTGCTTAATTTCAGTTCCTTCAACTCCATTCTCAAGAAGTAATACATCTTCTGCAGCTATTCCGGGGTCGGATAGAAGTGATAAACTATGGGTCGTGAGAATTGCCTGGCGTCCTTTGGAGGACTGTAACTTCCAAAGTAGGCCGGGAAGCATTTCGACGATACGATCATTCAATGATAGTTCTGGTTCTTCAAAAAGTAGTACAGTATCGCCTTCAAGCATTGACCAAAATAATCCCAATAAGCGGATCGTTCCGTCTGAGAATTGCTCCTCATTCTGCCAGCCCGCATCAGGTCGCCAATGTTTGAGACGAAGCAGAAGGTGAGGTACGCCAGCGCTGTCTTTGTCGTCTTTAAGCGCATCGAATTGCGGTAGCGCGTTCTCGAGCGCTTTCATAATTCTATTGAGTCTAGCTTTCCTCGTTCGATCGGCAGTCTTAGTCACTCTAACAAGGAAATTTCTGCCGTAAAAATCTTCCCCTGGTTGTTCTATCTCGGCAGATTTGACTGATCTTAAAAGCTGAGGAACGAGATGGAGATAGGATACAGAACCAAATAAGTCTGCGACGTCACGGAAAAGCGCATTGGTCGTTGCATTTTCCAGGTAGGTCATCGTCAGCCTCTCGTCATCGGCCTCGTCTTCCGAAATCATTGCTGGTCGATCTAGGATAAGGACTTCGTCCTTCCAGACTCGCTCATAATCGAGCATTATTCGTCTTTTGCCTTTATTCTCCTGCCGAATTCCAATTCCGTAACGGAAGCTTGGAATTGTATCGGCCAACTCACCTATTTCCACTTCTATCTCTACAAGTGGATTTTTTCGCGCTGATAAACAACGTATTTTTGAGATTCCACCTCTAGAACTAACGGCTTGCTGTAGGCCTCCTCCTTTTGGCTTTGCGATATCGCGGAGGAATCGAAACACATCGAGGAAGTTGGATTTTCCGCTAGCATTTGCACCCACAACGAATACGCGGCCGCGCAAATTGACATCCACCTTCTTGAAATTCTTCCAATTTGCAAGTCTGACGCGGGTAATGATCATTGATGGTTATTGTTGAGTTGTTTGAATCGGATGCTGAATTCGGCAGCGAGTAGAAGTGCTCGAATTAATATTCCTGAGGTCGTTTAGAATTGATTATCTGAATCAGAAAAGGGTGGGGAAGCTTTACGCAGGCACATAAACTTCCGCCCCAGCCTCAGCGAACTCCTTGGATTTCTCCTCCATCCCCTTCGCCAGCGCTTCTTCCTCGGCAATGCCTTGTTCCGCAGCATATTGGCGAACGTCTTCTGAAATTTTCATTGAGCAGAAGTGCGGGCCGCACATGGAGCAGAAGTGGGCGGTCTTGGCTCCGTCTTGGGGGAGGGTTTCGTCGTGGAAGGAGCGGGCGGTGATGGGGTCTAACGAAAGATTGAACTGGTCTTCCCAACGGAACTCGAAGCGGGCCTTGCTGAGGGCGTTGTCGCGGTATTGGGCACCGGGGTGGCCTTTGGCGAGGTCGGCGGCGTGGGCGGCGAGCTTGTAGGTGATGACGCCGACTTTGACATCGTCCTTGTTAGGCAGGCCGAGGTGTTCCTTGGGGGTGACGTAGCAGAGCATGGCACAGCCGTACCAGCCGATCATGGCGGCTCCGATGCCGCTGGTGATGTGGTCGTAGCCGGGGGCGATGTCGGTGGTCAACGGTCCGAGGGTGTAGAAGGGGGCTTCGTGACACCATTCTAACTGCTTGGCCATGTTTTCCTCGATCATGTGCATCGGGACGTGGCCGGGGCCTTCGTTCATGACTTGGCAGCCTTTCGCCCAGGCGCGGGTGGTGAGTTCGCCCTGCACTTCGAGTTCGCCAAACTGGGCTTTGTCATTCGCATCGGCGATGGAGCCGGGGCGGAGGCCGTCGCCGATGGAGAAGCTGACATCGTAAGCGGCGCAGATGTCGCAGATTTCATCCCAGTGGGTGTAGAGGAAGTTTTCCTTGTGATGGGCGAGGCACCACTTGGCCATGATCGAGCCGCCGCGGCTGACGATGCCGGTCATGCGGCTGGCGGTCATCGGGACGAAGCGCAGCAAGACGCCGGCGTGGATGGTGAAGTAATCGACGCCTTGCTCGGCCTGCTCGATAAGGGTGTCGCGATAGAGTTCCCAGGTGAGGTCCTCGGCCTTGCCGTTGACCTTTTCGAGTGCTTGATAGATCGGCACGGTGCCGATGGGGACCGGGGAGTTGCGCAGGATCCACTCGCGGGTGGCGTGGATGTTCTTGCCAGTGGAAAGGTCCATCACGGTGTCGGCACCCCACTTGGTGGCCCAGCGCATTTTCTCGACCTCTTCCTCGATGGACGAGGCGACGGCGGAGTTGCCGATGTTGGCGTTGATCTTCACGAGGAAATTGCGGCCGATGATCATCGGTTCGCATTCCGGGTGGTTGATGTTGAGAGGGATGATCGCTCGGCCGGCGGCGACTTCGCTGCGGACGAACTCCGGCGTGATCTCGGCGGGAATGCGCTGCGGGAAGCGCTTGAAGATGCCGGGAGTGTATGGGCTGTCCGGCGATTGATGGGAGCCGGCGTGCTGCTTGTCCAAATGATTGCGGACGATGTCCTCCTTCATGTCCGCGATCTTCGCGCGGCGCATGTTTTCGCGGATGGCGATGAACTCCATCTCCGGAGTGATGATGCCTTGGCGGGCGTAGTGGAGCTGGGTGACCGGAGAAGATACAGGCGAGACGCCTGCGCCCCTTTCTTGGGTGGAGGGGGAAGAGGTGGGCGAGACGCCCACACTCCTTGAGCGGAGGGGCTGGCGGCGGTCGGCGGTGAGGCCGGGGAATTCGACGAACTTGTTCGCACGCTCGGATTTCGATGCGAACTCGACGTGTTTCTCTGTCAGATAGCCGTTGTCCTGCGGTTGGACCTCGCGGCCGTCATAGACCTCGACATCGCCGCGTTTCAAAATCCAATCGCGGCGGAGGGCGGGGAGTCCTTGGTCGGAGGTACCGGTGAAATCCGGATCGCCCCACGGACCGGAGCAGTCATAGACGCGGACCGGGGCGTTTTTCTCGATGCGACCGTTGAAGGCTTTGGTGTCGGAAAGAGTGATCTCGCGCATCGGCACACGGACGAACGGGTGGATCTGGCCCTCGACGTAAACACGGGTGGAGGCGGGAAGGGGAGTGCGGGAGGCGTCGTGGGTTTCTGGAGTTGGCGCGCCGGTGGTTTCGTCGGTGGAGATCATTTGAAGAAGTGGATGGTTGAGCGTTGATTGTTAGAAAGAGGGAAGAGAGAGGAGGTGGAAAGAAAAAGGCCGTGCGGATAAGGCACGGCCGGGGAAGGGGAAACTGGGGGCGGTTTCGACTTCCTACGGCGGCATGACCCGCGTCAGGTTCGGAGGGTTTTTCCCGCGCGTCGGAAAATCTCGGCTTCACGGGCGTGAAGCTCCCCTGTCGTGTGGGTGGAATGTGGAGGCTGGCTAGGTAGGTGCCAAGCGGGAATTTTTCAGGCGTCTGAAAGGCACGAGCGTTTGCCTGTTTGGCGAATGCGGGAGATTTAAAATTAAATTGAGGAAATTCTTGATTCACCAGAGGGATTCGCCAAGGGTCCGCCCGTGCACGGGGCGTAGCTCAGCCTGGTAGAGCGCCGCGTTTGGGACGCGGATGTCGTCAGTTCGAATCTGGCCGCCCCGACCATTTTTCCCACAAGGTCGGTGGTATCCTCAGCAATCCTTGAGGAATTTATTTCGCCTGTTCCGATTGCACACAAACCGTGATCCAGAAACACTGCGCAACAATGAGCGGGTGGACGGAAGCAATGTTGAGGGCGGCGGCCTCGTGGCAGGCATTTAAAGAGGGCAAAGCCCTGTTCGATAGCGGCATGGTGGCCGAGGCTACTGCTGGGCAGACTGGCTGGCAGGGCATAGTGAAAGTGGGAAAACGGCTAATGAAAGTCAGCGTGACGGTGAAATCTGCGACCGACTTCGACACCCACTGCCACTGTGCCGATAACCAAAGAAGCGGCTCAGTCTGCTGTCATGCCGTGGCTAGCGGGCTGGCGACGTTGAAAAAAAGTGGTGAAAAATTTCTCCAGTCCGTCCCCGTCCAAAAACCCGTAAATCAGACAATCGAGGCAGTTCCATGGCAGATTCTCCTGCCGCTCAACTGGCGGGATGCACTGAAACGCGGCAAATTGGCCGCGACCTTGGCCGTGGCTAGCGGTAATGAAATTTCCCTAGCGGATGAGCGCCTGAGTGCGTGGCTGGCCAAAATGGGCGTGGCAAGGAAGGATATCCTCAGTCTCAATCTCGACGGCCCACAAGTTCCAACCTTCCTTGAAGCCATCGCTGAGCACCCACGCCTGGCAGTCGGCAAAGATCGGCTTTTGATTCAGATCCGCTCCGGCGAGCGACTGCGACTCAGCGCAGCGAATCACTTGGATGACCGAATCCAACTCGTCCCAGACCCAGATTCCGGCCCGTGGCTCGGCATCGGCGGTTCGTTTTGGCAGATCAGCGAAGACTCGGTGACCCGGGTGGGCGAGGGGGGGATTCCGGCGGACTTGGCGGCAAATCTGACGGAACTCGCTGGCGGGAACACCGTGCAAATTCCGACCCAGAGGTTTTTCAATCATCTCGAATCCTGGCAGGAATGGCTCCATTTTCCAGAGGGTTCGTGGCTGGATACGTTGCGCTTCGTCCAAGCCCCGGCAGTTTTTGAACTCACGCTGGAAGGTTCGCTACACCATGTCGAAGCCCAACTTCGGGTGTGCTATGGCTCGGCACCACCGGTTCCGCCAGGGATGGGAAAAGTGGAGGGACTGCCAAGATTGGCAAGTAACCACTGTGAAATCCGAGATTTGACCCAGGAAGAACAAGCCGCAGGGCGACTATCCAAGGCAGGCTTCGAGGTGGAAAATTTTTCCAGCGGTCGCTGGGTGATGAAAGAGGAGTCCGCAATCCTAGACTTTCTCACCCAATCCCTGCCGATCTTGCGCAAAGAATGGACCGTGATCGAGGGGGATAAATTCGGTCATGTCCAAAAACAAGTCGCGGTCGTCACCCCGAAAATCAATATCATTGGCTCGGGCACGGATTGGTTGAGTTTCGATCTTTCGTTTCAAACGACTGATGGAATCATCATTCCTACTGCTGAGGTGCGGCGTCTTTTGCGCTCCGGAAAAGGCTACGGAGTAGGCACTGGCGGTCGACGACTAATCCTTTCGGGTGACCTCGCCAACATCATCGATCCGCTTTTCGCCGACCTTGAATTGCGTCAAGAAAATGGCCATTTCATGGCTTCAGCCAAAGCGGGTGAGCTTATCCTAGAAATCCGTAATAAAATCGATAACTCACTGTCTGATAACAACCAATTAGATTCATATCAATTTATATTTCCGGCTACGATTCACGCAGACCTTCGCCCGTATCAGGCGCACGGCGCGGGCTGGATGCTGGATCGTGTCCAGCGCTACGGCGGTGCGTTATTGGCCGACGATATGGGTCTTGGGAAAACGCTTCAAACAATTGCTTTAATCGAGCGACTGTTTGAAGATTCGCAGACGGATGGCGGAGTGGTGATGGTAATCGCGACAGCCTCGCTGCTGGGAAACTGGCGGGCCGAGTTTGCTAAATTTGCTCCGGCACGGCAGGTGAGAATCCTCCACGGGGCAAGTCGTGATGTGGAGCGCGAGAAGGTTCGGCCCGGCGATGTCATTCTCACCAGCTACGGGACCCTTGCCCGGGATCTGGCCTATCACCTGAAGCGCGATTACCTTGCCGTGGTGGTAGATGAGGCCAGTTTGATGCGAAACCCGGATACGGATCACGCGAAGGCGGTGTCGAAATTGCGGGCGAACTGCCGGATCGCCCTCACTGGCACGCCGATTGAAAACGGGGTGCAGGATTTGTGGTCAATTTTCCGCTTCATCCAGCCGGGCTGGCTGGGCGGGCGCGAGGAATTCCGGCAACGTTATGAACCTTCGGTGCTCGCTGCTGAAGCTGCTGGAACGGCGATGGAGCGGCTGCGGCTGAAAATTTCACCCTTTCTGTTGCGCCGTACTAAGGAGCAGGTGGCACCCGAGTTGCCGTCGAAAATCTTCATCGACGAGTTCTGTGACCTCAGTCCGAATCAACAAGCGGTTTATAAAGAGCTGTTGGTCGAGGGGCGCAAGCGAGTGGACGCCATTGCTGATTCTGGCAACCAGGGCGCGGCGCGGATGCAAATGCTCACCGCCCTACTGCGCCTTCGCCAGACTTGCTGTGACCTCGCCTTGTTTGGAAACGAAAGTTTTAATCGATTGTTGATATCACAACGATCCGCCAAGCTCCAACGTCTGTTGGAATTGATTGAAGAGGCAGTAAATGGTAATCACCGAATGTTGATATTTAGTCAGTTTCAAACACAATTACGGGAAATTGAGAAATGTATTTCTGAGCGAGGTTGGAAGAGTTTGCGGCTGGATGGACAGACCCGAAACCGCCAACAACTGGTGGATCAGTTCCAGCAAGCCGATGGCCCGCCGGTGTTTCTGATCAGCCTCAAGACCGGTGGTTATGGTCTGAATCTCACGGCCGCAGATATGGTCGTCCACTTTGACCCGTGGTGGAATCCGGCGGCGGAGGCCCAAGCGACCGACCGCGCCCATCGCATCGGGCAGACCCGACCGGTGACGGTTTACCGCTTGCTCACCCGTGGCACGGTTGAGGAAAAAGTGATCCGTCTCCAAGCGAAGAAGCGCGAGCTAGCCTCGGCCATCGATGAGAATGGAGCGGGCGATGCGGCGGGTTGGAGTATGGACGAGCTGGCGTCAGTTTTAGCGGAGTAAGTAAATTTCCCGTGATGAAGAGAAATTTTCCCCACCTCGGATTCAGACTTGCGCGTCAGGGGGCGCTTCTATTGACTCCGCCATGGCGGAGATTTCTCTTGGGCTTTCATTCGACGACGTGCTGCTGGTGCCAGCTTTGAGCTCGGTTTTGCCGGGCGAGGCTGACCTATCCACACACGTCACAGCGGGCATTCACCTGTTCCTTCCGGTCGTTTCAGCGGCGATGGATACCGTTTCAGAACACGATCTCGCCATCGCGTTGGCCCGTGAGGGCGGCATGGGCGTGATCCACCGCGCTTGTCCCATCGACGAGCAGGCCGCGATGGTTTCCCGGGTCAAACGCTCGGAAAATGCGGTCATCCAGAAACCCCACACAGTGCGCAAGGAGGATACTGTTGCTCACGTTCGCGCGGTGATGGCGAAAAACGGATTTTCCGGATTTCCCGTCATCGATGCCGAGGGCCGCCTTGAAGGTATGGTGACGGGCCGCGATGTCCGTTATCTGGACCGTCTGGATGCGATGGTGGCCGATGTCATGACGCCTCGCGCGAAGGTCATCACCGCTCCGCCAAATACGAGCCTTGAGGAGGCACGCCGTATTCTCTATCAAAACCGCATTGAGAAACTGCCTCTCATCGACGCCGACGGCCGGTTGGTTGGCCTCATTACTGGCTCGGACATTGAAAAACGCATCACTTTTACCAACGCCGCCAAGGACAGCAATGGCCAGCTCCGTTGTGGGGCCGCCGTGGGGGTGGGGCCGGATTGCATCGACCGCGGCCGCGTGTTAATCGACGCCGGGGCCGACGCGCTATTTATTGATGCTGCTACGGGCCACACGAAGCACGTCATGGAAGTTATCGGGAAACTTCGTGCTCTCTCCGATGTTCCGGTCGTCGCCGGCAATGTCGTCACCGAACAAGGTGCCCGGGATCTTGTCAGCGCCGGAGCGAGTGCCGTGAAAGTCGGCGTTGGTCCGGGTTCGATCTGCACCACCCGTGTCATTTCCGGTGTCGGGATGCCGCAATTCACCGCCATTCAAAATGTCGCGGGCGTGTGTCGCGAAGCCGGTGTGAAAGTCATCGCCGACGGCGGCATCCGTTACTCTGGCGACATCGTGAAAGCCCTCGCCGCCGGTGCCGACCTCGTGATGCTCGGCTCGCTGCTGGCAGGCACCCGCGAAAGCCCTGGGCAGACGGTGCAATCCCAAGGTCGCCGGTTCAAAACTTATCGCGGCATGGGCTCCATCGGTGCCATGCAAAAAGGCGCAGGCGACCGCTATGGCCAGAACAGCTCGGGAAAACTCGTCGCGGAAGGCGTCGAGGGCCGCGTCCCCTACAAAGGTCCGCTGTCCGATGTTATCTTCCAACTCATGGGCGGCCTCAAATCCGGCATGGGCTATGTCGGCGCATCGACCCTCACTGAGCTGCGCGAACGCGCCAATTTCATCCGCGTCACCGCCGGTGGACTGCGTGAGAGCCATGTGCACGACATCGTGATGACCGAGGAGCCGACTAACTATCAGCCGCTCAGTTAGAAATTTGAACCGCAAAGGCGCAACGGCCACAAAGGAACGCAAAGAAGAAATTTGAATTCCATCCACCAAATCCAAATCGTTCCTTTACGTTTCTTTGCGTTCTCAGCGCCTTTGCGGTAAACTCATCCACTATTTAAAATGCACGAAACCAACCACGTCGCCGTTCTCGATTTCGGCTCGCAATACACCCAGCTCATCGTCCGCCGGGTGCGCGAGCTTGGCTATTTCGCCAAGCTGTATGCCATTGAGGATTTTCCTAACATCGGCATACCCGGAGCCATCATTCTATCAGGCGGACCGAAGAGCACCAGCGAGGCCGATGCACCGGATCTGGATTTCGATGCTCTCAAATCCTTCAATGTCCCGGTGCTCGGAGTCTGTTATGGAATGCAGCTTCTCAATATCAAATTCGGCGGCAGCGTGGAAGCCAGCAATCGTCGCGAATACGGCCCAGCGGATTTGTTTCCAGCGGCCGGTGTCGGACTCTACGAAGGGATTTCAGCCTGCTCGCAAGTCTGGATGAGTCACTCGGACACGGTGAAAATCCTGCCGGAAGGCGCGAAGGTAATCGCCGCCAATCAGCACGGCACACCGGTTTCCCTGCAATGGGACGACCTGTTTTTCGGCATCCAGTTCCACCCGGAAGTCACGCACAGCCACGAGGGCTTGCGGATTCTGAAAAATTTCCTCTCTCACGCCAACGACCTACTGCCGTTCGTTATCGACGACTTCAAACGCGAAATGATCGATCGCATCCGCGAAACTGTCGGCGACCGCCAAGTCGTCTGCGGGGTGTCAGGCGGGGTGGACAGCACGGTTCTAGCAGTTTTACTTCAGCACGCCGGAGTCAAAGTGCGGGCGATTTTTGTCGATAACGGACTCCTGCGCAAAAACGAGGCCGCCGTCGTCCAGGAAAACTTCAAACGCATCGGCGTGGAGATCGAAACGGTCGATGCTTCCGAGAAATTTCTCACCGCACTGGCGGGCGAGGGGGATCCCGAAAAGAAGCGCAAGATCATCGGCAATATGTTCATCGAGGTTTTCTGGGACTCCGTGGGCGATGCCGAAATGCTCGCACAAGGCACCCTTTATCCCGATGTGATTGAAAGCGCGTCGAATGCGAAATCCAAGGCATCAGTCATCAAGACCCACCACAACCGGGTCGCGAAAATTCTTGAACTCCAGGCTCAGGGGAAAGTGTTAGAGCCTCTGGCGGAATTATTCAAGGACGAGGTCCGAGAACTCGGCACGGCCCTCGGCATACCCGAGGACATCCTCCAGCGCCACCCATTTCCCGGCCCCGGTCTATCCGTCCGCTGTCCGGGAGTCGTGGACAAGGAGCGGCTCGACATCATCCGCGAGTGCGATGCGATTTTCATCGGGAAACTCAAGGAACACGGCTGGTATGACAAAGTCTGGCAAGCCTACGCCGGTCTCATTCCCGTGAAAACCGTGGGCGTCAAGGGCGATGAGCGCAGCTACGAATGGGCCACCAATCTCCGTGCCGTCGTTTCCGAAGATGCGATGACCGCCGACTGGGTGGAGCTTCCATCAATCATCCTGCGCGAAACGAGCCACAAGATTCTCAATGAGGTCAAGGGCATCAACCGCGTGCTCTACGACATCTCCACCAAGCCCCCGGCCAGTATTGAATGGGAATAATCGGAGCGCGGAAATTATTCCGCACTCTCGTTCTTGATGAATCCTTCGTCTGACAACCGCTCCGTATCCGCCCTCTTCCGCGTCTTCGGTGGGGCGGATGCGCGTGGCGTCGCGGATGTCCGGGAAATATCCCCGCGCGCGGGAATGCACGCCGCAGAATTCCGCGCCTTCTCGATCCTGATCCCACTGACAATTTTTGTCGCCATTGCGGACCGTCTTTCTAGTTCTTGCGGTGCCGCGAGTTGGTTGTTAGCCGTGCCGCTGGGATTTCTCGCGCTTAACATTCTGCCCTTCGTTTTCGCTGTGGCGAGCCAATCCGTCCAATGGCTGTTATGGTCGGGAATGTGCCTGGCTTGGGCCATTTTTCACCGACATACAGGAGGAGTTGTCGGGACTTTCTCCTACATTTGGCTTGCCGGGGCGGTCATGAATCTCGCGGCAGCCTGTATTTTGGATTGGCAAGCGATCATGCGGCTGGCGGGCAAATCCGGCATCATCGTGCGGCTTGGAATTTTCATTTCCCTGCACCTTGCCGCCATTGTCCTCGGCTACAAATTCGGCTGGCCTTTCACCCTAGCCGCAGGTGCGGGTATCGCTGCCTTGTTTTGCCGGGCGGTGCTTGATCCATCTTGCCAGTGGCTCGGGCCGGTCCATCGCACGACCGATAAGGAAAAAATTCTCATCACGCTCGACGACGGCCCTAACCCCAAAACCACCCCGGTTCTCCTCGACCTGCTAGATAGTCACTCCACCAAGGCCATCTTCTTCATGATCGGCGAAAAAGTCCGTGCCCATCCCGAGTTGGCCCGTGAGGTGATCCGCCGTGGCCATGAAATCGGCAATCATACGATGACCCACCCGCAGGCCGGTTTCTGGGCGTTGGGGCCATGGCGGACCCGGCGGGAAATCGCCGAATGCCAGCAAGTGATCGAGGCCGCAACCGGCACGCGGCCCCGCTGGTTCCGCGCTCCCGTCGGCCACCGGAATCTCTTCACCCATCCTATTGTTAGCGAACTCGGTATGTTCGTGATGGCATGGAACCGCCGGGGCTTCGACGCCGTGGAGCGGGATCCTAAAAAAGTGTTAGCCAGAATTTCACCCTTTCTATCATCCGGTGACATCGTGCTGCTTCACGAGGCCACACCCATCGCGGCGGAAGTGTTGGGAGCGGTATTAAAAAAGGTATCACTACTTCATGACGGATTTAACAATCGGGGCCATTCGCGTAGTAACTATCTAGATTGAGTTGCTACTGAAAAACGTCATCATTAACGTCATAGAAAATCATTAAATCCAAGGACCCGGTTCAAGTTGATGGTACGCTGAGGGCCACTGCGCATGCCTTGTAATTAGGCTGGCGGGAATGGGGATCGAAGGACGGGTGGGTGAGGAGGTTCACCTCAGGGTAATGCATTGGCAGAAAAACATGGCCACGCTGAACGGTTGGGGCGATGAAGGCGGTGGCATGGATCTCACCACGGCGTGAGCGGATGGAGACACTTGCGTTGCTTTCAATGCCGAGCGCCATGGCATCGTCCCGGTGGATCTCAAAGTAAGGAGTGGCTGGCGCGAGTTGCGCAAGGAGTTTAGATTTTCCCGTGCGGGAGAGAGTGTGCCATTGGCTGCTGGTGCCGCGGCCGGTGAGGAGGATGAAGGGGTATTCGGGATCGGTTGGCTCGGGTAGAGGTGATGGTGCGCTAAAGTGGATGTGTGCCATTCCGTCAGGGGTGAAAAATTTTCCGTTTTCGAAGAGGCGGCGCTCAGGCTCTATCGTTTTCATGCTTGCGGGGCAGGGCCATTGGATGCCGCCTTCGCGATCGAGCTGGTCGTAATTCTCAATCCCCGTTATGTCGCATGGGCGGCCAGCAGTTAGATCGCGGAGGATTTTGAAAACCGCCTCGGGATGCGTCCACGCGCTAAACATCTCCCCGCAGCCCCAGCGATCCGCGATGAGCCTGATGATGCGGAAATCAGAAAGCGCTTGGCCCGGCGCTTTCCTAACGGATTTGATCGTGCCGATGCGGCGCTCCGAGTTGATGAGACAGCCGTCCTTTTCCCCCCAACCTGCTGCGGGCAGGATGAGATCCGCTGCCCGGGCGCTCTCGGTGGAGTGATACATGTCCTGCACGACGAGGAAATCGAGTTTCTCGCGCAGGGTGTCGAGGCGGCTGCGGTTGATCCATGAATGGAAGGGGTTTGTCGCGACAATCCACAGCGCCTTGATCTTTCCGGCCTCGACCGCATCGAAGATCTCGTCATAGGCGAATGATGGCTCGGCGGGGATGAGATCCGGTGATATACCGAGGGCGTCGGCGACTTTTTCCCTGTGTGATGGATCGGCGAAATCGTGACCACCTACTAGGGATGTCGTATTTGAAAACAGCCGCGAGCCCATTGCGTTGCATTGGCCCGTGATCGAGCTCGGGCCAGTGCCGGGCTTGCCGATATTTCCGGTGATGAGGCACAGATTGATGATGGCCTGCGCGGTGCGGACGCCCTCGTGGGATTGGTTCACTCCCATCGTCCACCACCATGAGACCCGCTTGCCAGATTGGGAAACGATTGCGGCGAGCTCCTCGATCACTTCCGGCGTTAGACCGGCAGCATCCGCAACGGATTCTGGAGTGTGTGGTTTTACGAACTCGGAAAACTCAGCAAAGCCCGTGGTGTTCGCGATGGATTCGCCGTCGGTGCGCCTGTCGCGGATGATGCAATTCGCAAGCGCGTAGAGCAGCGGCAAATCGCCCTTGGGCCGGATGGCGAGGTGCCGTGTCGCCGCTTGGGCGGTTTCCGTGGCGCGGGGGTCGATGACGATGATTTCCGGACTGCGTTTGTTCCGCATGATTCGCTGCCAGAGGATGGGATGGGCAATGCAGAGGTTCGATCCGACAAGGACGATGACATCGCTTTCCTCGAAATCCGCGTAGGTTGATGGCGGTGCGTCGAAGCCGAAGGACTGCTTGTATGCGGTGACCGCCGTGGCCATGCACTGGCGGGTGTTCGCATCGCAATGGAGGAAACCCATGCCGAATTTGAACAGACAGCCGAGAAATGCCATCTCCTCGAAAGGGATCTGGCCGGTGGAAAGGAAGGCTACGGATTCATGGCCGTGGGATTCCTTGATCGACTTCAGACGGGTAACAAAGGTGTCGAGCGCCGTGTCCCAACTGACGGGTTGAAATGTTCCCGTTGCATCGCGGAGCAGGGGAGTTGTGGCTCGATCGGCAGCATCGAGGGGATCGAGCGCTTGCCAGCCTTTCGGGCAGGCCATACCGAGATTCACGGGATAACCGGATTGCGGGCTGAGGTTGATCGCGTTACCGAATGCATCGAGGTGGATCTTGAGCTGGCATCCCGTCGCGCAATAGCCACAGACGGAGGTGGTGGTGGATGCCGGCTTGAGGCGCGAGGGGACCTTCCCCAAGCCAAACAGCCCCGGTTCCTGGACCAGATCGCGGGTCAGTGGGCCGGTATGCTGTTTGAGGATTTTCCTTAGCATCGTGCGTTAGACGTGAGTTGGTGAGACTCCAAATGTGCCGGGCATTTTCGGTGCCTGGACGGATTTGAAAAAAATCATTCGCTCTAGGGTTTCGGAGGCGAGGAAGATGGGGAGAGCAGCCCATGGGTTGATGGCGAGAGTTACGATGGACAAGCAGGCGAGGACGAATCGTGTAACTGTTAGCAATCGCAGTGGACCGAACTGGAGCCGCGCGCTGTGAACATCGGGAAACCATGTGGAAACATCATAGCGGCGCTGCAACAACAGGATATGGATTTCCGGGATGAGCTTGACGATGGCGACAACGGCGAAGCACTCAGTCGCCTCAAAGCCCGGATGAATGATCGCGTATGCCAGTGCCACGAAACAACAGGCCGTCCCAAAGAAACGTGCTGATGTTAACGGAAAGCGCCAGAGGGAACGGTGTGTGTCGTGGTAGATCATCACGCTGGTGAAAATCGCAATGAAACCCAGAGGAAGTGCCGAGTGCGCGGTGATCAGGTAGCAGAGGTTCTTGAATGGGAAGTCAGGCAAGCGTGAGAGTGTGCAGAGCACTAACGGGATAGGAGCGAAGAGCGAGAATGCGAGGATTTCGCGGGAGAGCCATGAGGTGCGAAGGCCAAGGAAAAAGCGCCATGCCTTCAGTGGCTGACCGAGGTGAAGAACGGATGCAGCCATGCCGCAGAGGAAAATGAGCGTGCCGATGAGGAGCGTTACCGCAGATCTACCAGCATAAGTGGACGTGACGATCATACCGATGCCTGCTTGCGTCAGCGTGAGCATCATTACTAACGGCCAGTGGGTAGGTTGTGGCACAAGCCGGTCACGATCCGCAGCAAAAGCAGTAGCTGGAATTTCCCTCGCGACGTAGCGCGTGGTCGGTTGGGTGACGGTATAGTCGGGGATGGCCGATTGTTGATTGTTGATTATCGATGAGAAGAAACCGCCCGCTTCAGTTCTGGTTTCTGGCTTCTGGTCTCTGGAAATCTTAACAATACGGATCGCTTCGGTGGGACATGCTTGGACGCAGGCGGGAGCCTCCCCTTCCGCAAGTCGCTGGTGGCACATGTCACATTTCCTAACAATGCCGCGCTTCTTGGAATACTTGGGGACATCGTATGGGCACTTGAGAATGCAGTAGGAGCAACCGATACATTGGTCGTCGAGGTGACGGACGATGCCAGTGTGATTGTCCTTTTCATAAGCACCGACGGGGCAACCATTCATGCAGCCAGGATCTTGGCAGTGATGACAAGCGGAGGTGATCGTTTGTTGCCAACCCGGCGCGTTTGTCCCACCTAGCAGAACCCCGGTATCGCGCCATGTCTCGCCCTCGTCGAGGCCGTTGAGTGAATGGCATGCGGAGACGCAGGCCTTGCAACCCGTGCAGCGGTCGAGAGCGACCTCGAATGCGTATTGCTCACCTAAGCCGGGCTTGGTGAGCGGGATGAGCTGGCGGTAATGATCTGCCAGGTCGGGCACACGGTCATGAATTTCCGCGAAGCGGGCGGCGGGCGTCCCAAGAGTTACTTGCTCTGCTAAAAGTTGATCTATCAGCGTGACCGGCAAGGGTGGTGCTGGAATCCGTCGGATAGTTGCGGTTTTCATGCGGGCGCGAGGAAGGCACCCACCGCAGTGATCCATTCGGCAAATGGGCTGTCGTAATCGACGTCACATTCAATATAGGGGGCGCTGCGGGATGCGCCGAGAGCGGCGAGCCGCTCGTCGAAGTCTCGGCCGCACTTGCAGAAATCCGGGTAGCTGGAATCACCGAGGGCGAGAACGGAGTAATGTAGAGACGGGAGCTGGGGTGCGTCAGCGGAATGCAGGACGGCATGGAGCGCGGCGGCATTATCGGGTGGTTCGCCATCGCCATAAGTTGATGTGATGATAAGCAGGCGTTGGGTAGTTGTCAGGATTTCCGCAGAGATCAACTGCATGTTGAGAACCGTCGGGATGTGGCCATTTGCAGCGAGGGATTTGGCCGCCTTTTTCGCGAGAGTTTCGCAGGTGCCTGTCTGAGAACCCCATGCGATCGTCAGCGGATATCCGGCGGTTGGGACGGAGCTTGATGGGACGAGAGGGGGCGCAAGGATCGTTGAAGTAATGCCATCGAGAAAGCCCTTCAGCCACATCCGTTGGTTATTGGTAAACGGTGCATTGTCCGGGATGGTGAGGTTCATGGAGACTTAGCTTGCGAGTTTGTGGATATCCTCGACGGAGTGGCGGTTGGCGAATTGGGCGAAAGTTTCACCGAGGACACGACCGGCCAGGTAAGCGTTGAGCAGCCGTTCTATCAGAGGCGGGATTTTACAGTAGGCAATGGATTTCCATATCTCCCGCGCGACGGACTGAGTGTCATCGCCGCCGCCGCCGAGGACGATATTGTAGCCATCGACGGATTCGCCAGAAGCCGTTTTTACACGGACGCCCATCATGCCAATATCGCCGATGTAGTGCTGGGCACACGAGTGCTGGCAGCCGGTGAAATGGATGTTGACTGGTGTGTCTAACTCAAGGCGGGAGCCGAGGTATCCGCCGAGGGCAACGGCGTGGCCCTTGGTGTCCGCCGCCGCATATTTGCAGCCGCGACTGCCAGTACATGCGATGATGCCGCCGGTGATGGAGGAAGGGCGGTATTCGAGGCCGGCCGCAATAACGGCTGCGGTTGCGGCAGCGAGGTTCTCCGAGGAAATGCCCGGTATAATGAGGTTCTGCCAGACGGTTAGACGAATCTCACCGCGCCCGTAACGGTCAGCGATATTGCAAATCTGACGGACATTTTCACAGGACATCGCACCGACGGGAATGAGGACACCGAGGTAGTTTTTTCCATCGGACTGTGGATGGATGCCAAGGTGACCGTGCTTGGATTTAGGGATGGATGGCAAACAATTTTCCAGAGGGAAATAGCGGAGCTGAAATGCGAGTTTCTTTTGCGTCTCTGTGAGCGTTTTCGGAATACCCCATTGATCTACCAGGTATTTGAGGCGGGCTTTCTTGCGGTTCGTTCTGTCGCCATTTTCGATAAAGACGCGGATGAGGGCCGCTGCGACGGGGATGGTCTCCGCCGGTGTGAGCAGTAAGCCACAATCGGTGGCAAACTGTTTATGCCCGGTGATACCGCAGAGCTGCATGCGGAAATAGACGCCTGGCTCGACACCCATGGAGTTTTCACAGACTTTGACAGCGTAGAACGCGATGTCGTTGGTGTCGGCACAGACCGAGACGCGACCGCCGGAATCGTAGGAGATATTGAACTTGCGTGGGAGGCCATAAAGATCGCGGTTCTTGAGAATATAATGATGCATTGCTCGGGCGTAGGGCATCACGTCGATAAGCTCATCCGGGTCAAAGCCGCTGGTCGGGGTGGCTGTGATATTGCGGATATTGTCCGCGCCGGAACCTTGGGAGGTGAGACCAAGCTCATCGAGTTTCATCAGCACATCTGGGCAATCCTTTGGCATGATCTCACGCACCTGTACATTGGCGCGAGTGGTGAGGTCGATACGGCCCGGCCCCCAATCAGCGGCTATTTCTGCAAGGCCACGCAACTGCCCGCTGTTGAGTGAACCACCGGCGATACGGCAGCGGAGCATAAAACTCTCCTGGGCGGGAGAGACGAAAAAAAGGCCATGAAACTTATAGCGGAACACATCGCCGTCTTCGGGGAAACGGTCGGCAATGGCATTGGCAAGAATGGTATCATAGCAATCGAGTCCATTCTGCTCGTGCTTGATCAACTCCTCCTTGCAGAGGTCATCTAGCGGGGTTCCAAAAACCGTTTCCGGCTCGGCGATGGCAGGCTCATGGGTGAAGCGGCGGCCGGAGTCTTGGCCAAGAAAGGGCATGTTGCGGCTTTGAAGAACGCCGGAGACAAAGCCGGAAAGGTAATTGACCTGTTCCTCGGTGAATCCGGAATTTACGAAAGTGACCATATTGATGACTGTGAGTTGTATCTATTGAGCATCCTTTATACCGCCGATGAGAACACGGGATCCTGAGCTGGGAATCTCAGTCATCAGCGGAAGGAAAAACATTCATCCTGCGAGTTCACTTATGCCATGAATGTCAATTTCTGATCGCTGGGCTGTTCCTGCTGGCGGGGTGGTTTGAATCCTGCTGGGTCGGATGTGTGAACGCTCGTTGAGGAAAGTGAGGAGGTGATTGTGGCATTGCATGTAGCGGGGATCGGCGAGGACAGTGGCGCGGTGGCGCGGGCGTTCGAAGGGGATTTCCAATATATCGCCAACTTCAGCCTCGGGGCCGTCGGTCATCATGACGACGCGGTCGGATAGGAAAATAGCCTCGTCCACGTCGTGAGTGACCATCAGGGTGGTGAGCTTGTTGCGCCGCCAGAGTTCCAGCAAAACCTCCTGAAGTTCCATCTTAGTGAGTGCATCTAGCATCCCGAATGGCTCATCTAGCAGGAGCATCTTCGGTTGGAGGGCGAAGGCGCGGGCGATGCCAACACGTTGGCGCATCCCTTGGGAGAGATCACCGGGAAATTTATGCATTGCGCCGCCGAGGCCAACGACCGTTAGATAGTATTCGGCGAGTTCACGGCGCTCTTCTTTGGAGGCGGTAAAATACACTTGGTTGACACCGAGCATGACATTTTCAAAAGCGGTCATCCAGGGCAGTAGGCAAGGGGATTGGAATACCACGCCACGGTCAGGGCCAGCCTCGTTGGTTTCGCGACCGGCGAGAATCATGCCACCACCGGTGATCTCCGTGAGACCTGCCACCATCGAGAGGACGGTGGATTTTCCACAACCGGAGTGGCCGATGAGGGTGATGAATTCTCCTGCGGCGAAGTTCAGAGTGAAGTCCTTAACGATGACGGCTGCTCCCTTGGCAGAAGGGTAGGACTTGGTGAGCTTGAAGAGCTCGAGAACGGGTGCGCGGGTGGTCATGAGACTTCGATTTTGAGTTCCTCGCGGGCGAGCTGTGAGCGGCGGCGCGGGCCGGTACGATTGGATAGATCGAACCGGTTTTTGTAAGATAGGTCTTCGGGCAAAATATCAGGGACGGCGAGTTTCCGGGTGATGGTTGGGACGCTGTCTTTTTTCGCGTCGAGAAGCGCCTGAACGAGCTGTAGCTTGAGATCCTTGAATTCACCCGTTTTCAACACCTCGTTACGGACACGAGGCCGCTGGAATCCGATCGAAATTTCCGTGCCAAGGGTGGCACCATTGCGTCCAGGCAGCAGGGGGATGACGCGGTCGGCCACCAAAATCGCTTCGTCAGGATCATTGGTGATCCAGATGACGGTGGTGCGATTATTCTGCCAGATGTCCACAATTTCATCCTGCAAGGTGGCACGGGTGAGGGCATCTAGGGCAGAAAGCGGTTCGTCTAGCAGCAGCACGCGCGGGTTTGCAGCGAGGGTGCGGGCGACGGAAACGCGCTGACGCATCCCGCCGGAAAGCTCCTTGGGATATTTGTTAGCTGCGGGACTGAGCTTCACCATATCCACATATTTCGCGGCGCGGGCATGAAGGTCGGATTCGGAGAGTCGGGGGAAAAGCTGATCCACGGCGAGGCGGACGTTTTCCATAACGGTCAGCCAAGGGAGTAGCGAGTAGTTTTGGAACACGATGCCACGTTCTGGTCCTGGGCCGTCGATAGGATTGTCATCCATCATCGCGCTGCCGGTCGTGGGTTTAAGCAAACCGGCGATAAGGTTGATGAGCGTACTTTTGCCGGAGCCAGAGTAGCCGATGATCGAAACGAAGTCGCCCTCCGCGACGGAGAGATTCACATCGCGTAGGATGGTGGTGGCTTCGTGAAGACGACCGAAGGTTTTCGATACTTCTTTGAATTCGAGGATGGGAGGCATGGGGAAAATATGTTTTATCAATCCTATAGGTCATATCACTCAAGCCGACCGAAACCTACCCTCGATGAGGCTCATAAACCGGTCTAGGATATAGCCAATAATTCCGATGGTAAGAATCGAAAGTATAATATGGGCATAGCTGTTAGCATTGTATTGCTGCCAGAGGAAACCGCCGACACCGGGTTTTCCGATCAGCATTTCCACCGCAACGATGACAAGCCAAGCGATGCCTAACGACAAGCGGAAGCCGGTAAACATATAGGGTAGGGCGGAGGGGATGAGAATCTTGAACAGGGTCTTTGCTTTTGACAGTTTCAGGACTTTCGCGACGTTCAGATAGTCCTGCGGCACGGCACGCACGCCGACAGCGGTGTTGAGGACCGTGGGCCACATCGCACAGATGGCGATGGTGAAAAGGGCGGCGGCATCGGAGGTGCCGAAGGTGGTTCGACCGGCGGCATCCATGACTTTCAAGCCGCTGAACAGCACCATACCGAGCGGCAGCCATGCGAGCGGTGAGACGGGCCGCAAGATCTGGATGATGGGATCGAAGGCGCGAGTGAAGTTTTTCGATAATCCGAGGAAAAATCCGATCGGTGTGCCGAAAAGAAGGGCGATGGCATAACCTTGGGCAACGAGTTTCAGTGAGAGCCAGGCGAAACGGAGGATGCCTTGATCAAGCTCACCCCGTTTGGCGAAGGGCTCGACGATATAGGGCTGGCTAGCGATCCAAGTTTCCGCCGGGGACGGGAGATTCTTCGAGAGTCCGAAGCGTTCAGTCTTGGTCACCGTATCCCCGAAATCATCAACCGACTTGGTGATTTTCGAATGCCCGGCGACGAGTGCCCAGCCACCGATGCAGATCAAGATGGCAATGACGGGAAGGAGAATAGCGTCGAGCTTGAGATGATAGAAGAGTTTCATGCGGGTGACGTTGTATGTTAATGAAAGGGGCGAGCCGATTCGGGCGGACCGCCCCTGATGAATGCGTTGTTAGCCTTTGAGCGTTTTAACTGCGAAGGAGCTGGCGTAAGCTTCCATGTCGCCGGTGGGGTCGAAGGTGGAGCCGTCAAAGAAGGATTCTTTGGAAGTGCTGGCACCGCCGTGGGTGTAGCCAATTTCTTTCATGGCTTCCTCGTAAATGTCGGTCCGCATGACCTGTTTGGCTACGCCATCGTAATCGGGAGCACCCGCAGTGAAGCCCCAGCGGCGGAGCTGGGTGAGCCACCATTTGGCATATTTCGGCTGTGGATAGTTGCAGTTGCGATCGCTAAATATCATATAGTTAGGATCGCGGATTTTACGGCCGTCGCCCATGTCATACTTGCCTTGGAGCCGGGGCAGGATGGCCTCGGGCGGGCAGTTGATATAGGTCGGGGCGCTGACAATTTTCGCTTGCTCGGGGCGATTGTCCATTTTGTCGAGCCAGACGCTGGCTTCGTGAAGCGCCTTAAGGACAGCCTTCACGGTTTTCGGATTTTTAGCCGCAAACTCTTCGGTGAAAGCGCAGCATTTTTCCGGGTGATCCTTCCAAATGTCTTGGGTGTTGATGGCGGTGAAGCCAATGTCGTCCTTGATGGTCTTGGCATTCCACGGCTCGCCGACGCAGAAACCGTCCATTTTTCCAGCCTGCATGTTTGCCACCATCTGCGGCGGCGGGATGGTGATGAGGGAAATGTCTGCACCTGCGCCTGAGACATCGCCGGGATTGATGCCACCGGCGGCCAACCAATAACGCAGCCACATGGCGTGGGTGCCGGGTGGGAAGGTCATGGCGAATGACATGGGATTACCAGCGGCCTTGGCGGCATCGACGAGTGGCTTGAGCGCCTTCGGATCGGCGGCGACCTTGCCTTTTAGGGAATTCGCAAGGCTGATCGATTGGCCGTTGCGGTTGAGCAACCACGGCACGATCATCGGCTTCTTAGGTGCACCGCCGAGGCCCATGGTGGAAGCGATGGGCATACCTAACAACATGTGTGTCGCCTGGATGTCGCCGTTGGAAAGCGAGTCGCGGATGGCGGCCCAACTCGCGCCCTTGGTGACGGTGGATGTGATCCCATACTTTTTAAAGAGGCCCATTTCATGAGCGATGACGATTGGCGAGCAGTCGGTCAGCGCGATGATGCCGAAATTCATATTCGGTGATTCCGGCGAGTCGCTGGCTGTCTGGGCTCCGACCCAGCCACTGGGCAACCCCGAGGCGAGAAGTCCAAGTGCGGTGGCTTTGGTGGAGGCGGTGAGAAACTTGCGGCGTGATAATAAGTGTGATTGTTCCATGGTGGGTCGCTGTTTGTCTCTTTTCAAAGCGGCGTGGATGCCAAGTCAGAAATTATAGGAACTGAGATGGGGATACCATTTCATCGTGGAAATGAGGTGAACTCATGCCCCTTGCGAACATAAGGTGGCGGTGTGAAACAAATCCTCACGATAAATCCGGGACAATGACCCGGCGGTGACATCCGGAAGAATTCCGATGTTGCGAAGCCCGGCGAGCACCCATGAGGCTTTTTCCACGGTGGGTCGGTTTACCGAATCCCCGTGAAACACATGAAAAGCGGAGGCGCTCGAGGTGTTTACCCCGCTATTGAACTGGTGACCCAGACTGTTCCACAAGACCTCTTCCGAGGCTCCGGTGTATTCCTTGAGTCTGAGAATGGAAATCATCTCATTTCGGAATTCCGAGTTCTGACACAACTTGCAGGATTCTAACAATGCAGCGGTGAGGGCTATCGCATCATCTTTCCGCTCACGCAGGAATTCGCCCGATAGAATGAGTACTTTTTCCGGGTGTCCGTGAGATAGGTCAGCAGAAGTAGCGGGACACCATCCGGTCCCTGCCAGAATGGCCTCGGAATTCCATGGTTCGCCGACACAATATCCATCGATGTGCCCGGCCTTTAGGTGGCGGGGCATGAGCGGTGGTGGCAGGAAAATAATTTCGACATCTGAAGGCGTTGACAAACCGTAACGCCGGAGCCACTGATAGAGTAGAATGTGATGTGATGAATAACGATGGGTGGCGGCCATGGTGAAGGGCCGATCCTGTTTCCAAGAATCCGCTAGATAGGATTGCAAACCCTCTCCCTTACCGATATCCGATGGTTTCAGCGTATTCGCGAGCGTGATCGCATTTCCATGCAAATTGAGGATCAGCGGGACGGCGACTTCGCAGCGCAACTCGCTGAAGCCCATGCCAAGGGCGAAAGCGATGCCAGCAATGGATTGTGCCGCGTCCAGATCCCCGTAGTAAAGTTTATCTCTAACACTGGCCCAGCCCAACTCTCGGGACAGCGTCACATTCAAGCCATAACGTTCGAATATTCCGGTTTCCTGGGCCACTGCGAGCGGCGCACAGTCACTCAACGGCACAAAGCCCAAGCGGAGGGGGATTCTGCTGGTTTTCTGTCGCTGGGGAGTATTCATCCTGCATGGGTAAGCCCGTGGAATGCCAAAAGTGACAAATTGGCACAAGCAATGCTCAAATAATCCGACTTGCAATGAAAGCGGTTCATTATGGATTGGGTTCCGGATTTAAGACAACTGAGAGCGTTCGTGGCCGTGGTCGAAGAGGGCAGTTTTACGCTGGCTGCCCGGCGGATATTTGTCACGCAATCTGCCGTAAGTCATTCTCTCAGAACCCTTGAGGAGCAGCTTTCATGTCGCTTGCTTGACCGGACTGGAAAACGGGTTGCCGTCACGGCTGAGGGTGAGTTGCTATTGCGACGCTGCAAGCGAGTGATTTTCGAGCTGGAGCAGGCCACCCGCGATCTCGATGGATTGCGGCGCTGGGGCCAGACTCGCATCCGAATCGGTGCACCTCACAGTCTTTGTCACTTTCTGATTCCCTCGGTGCTGCGGGAGTTCCGCGATTGTTTTCCCCGTTGCGAGCCAGTGATCGAAGCCGGGGACACGACATTTTTGCTAGATCGTTTAGCCGGTGCGGAACTGGATCTCGTCGTTGGCCTCAAGCCACGGGGAAAAGGTGATGACGGCTATCGTCCAATGTTCAAGGACCGCCTGGCCTTTGTGGTTTCCCCGTTCCATCCATGGGCGCTTGATGGTTCAAAGGTGCTTGCCACCATCAACGACCAGCAATTCATCATTTATGCGAAGGCCACTGAAACCCATCGCCTGATTGAGGAATGGCTCGAACAAAAAGGCGGACGTTGCAGAAAACCTCTGGTCCTAGGGGATATGCAGGCCATCAAGGAAATGGCCAAACTTGGCATAGGTGTTGGCATCGTCGCGCCATGGGTCGCCGCCCGTGAAATCGCGGATGGCAGCTTGAAAGTCGTCAACATTGATGAACCCGGCATCGAACGCGAATGGGGGGTTTTCCACTCATCCAAGCGGGAACCCAGCTTGGTCGAGGAAGCGTTTATCGGCTTATGTGAAATGGCATTCGCCGCGATGCCATCGAACCTGACCGAATGAATGAACGGGCCATCCCGGATAAGTCGGAATGGCCCGCTATCTAGCAGCGTCTGACAAACCAATCGTCAGAAAGTATAATCAAGTTCGATCGATGCCCGTATGGCGTCAGGCAGGGCTGGCCCCTTGCTGCCGCCGGTGTAGGGATCACCCTCGGATGAGAATTCTGCGAACTTGGCAAGCGCGGTGAAGTTTTCATCAAACTTCTTGGTCAGAACTGAATCATATTCCCAACCGTAGCCTGCGGAGATTTGGTCGTCGCCGAAAGCATGGAGTGAATTCATCCACTTAATCCCAAAGCAGATCGGAATCGTATAGTTGACATACAAATCAGTCAGACCGTTATGCGCACCGGATATCCGGGCACCGTCGGTGACATCCGCGAAGCCGTTGAAAGCATGAACGGTGGCCAACGGAGTTTTGAATCCCGCGTCAAGATGTTCAAGACCGAGTGTCAGTGACTGCGACCCGAAAGTCTTTGTCGCTGTTACATGTCCGTAGAATGCCTGTTCCTCGCCTTTCAGTCCGGCCTTGTCCTGATACGCGAGCTCACCATAGAGTGCAATTTCCCCAACCGTGCCTTTGGCGCTGAGTCCGTAGGTATTGTTATCCCAAGCTCCGACTTCCTTGAAATTCATGATATAAGCATAAGCGCCGAGCGTCAGGCCCTTGATTCCCGCATACGAGGCATTGAATAAATGCACCTCGGCATCAAGATCTTGGACATTGGTGAAGCCCGGCACGATGGGCATATCCGCGTCCGATCCGAAGATCCGGTTCACTTGGTCAATATAAGCATAATTGAGTGTCAACCCGTCTATTGACTTATTGGATATGGAAATACCATCATAGGTCTGCTCGTTTTGACGCCAGCCGACGTCGCCAATGAATGCGGCGTTGTCATAAATGATGCGCTGGCGTCCGACTCTGGCCGTGGTGTCGAATCCCTCGTATTGCACGTAGCCTTGATTGAGTTCGTTGGTCTGCGGATCGGCGATGACGGTGTCCTTTGGATTGAAAGGGTCGGCGGTTGCACCCGCGCCACCATTGTAGTGATCGACAACAGCTTGGCTAAATTCACCTTCGATCAAGACACTGAGGCCATTCCATGCCTGGGTCTTTAACCCGAGCCGCTCGCGGAGGGTGAATGCTTGTGACGGATCGAGATGCTCGATTTCGCCGAACTCGTAGCGGGCGCGGATGTCGATGATTGGTTTGATCAACGGTTCTGGCTTCGGAGCGAGTGTGGTTTCCAAATCAGGTGCGCCCGCATGAAGCAGACTGACGGTGGATAAAAATAATGCGGCTTTCGTTTTCATGGATGGTATTGTGGTTCGGAGCTGGTTGGCGCTCATATATCGCTCATGAAGCGCATGACCTGCCAAACTCACCCATCAAGATTCTAACAGAGTGAAGCGTACTCCAATCTCACATGAACCTCGATCATGCCTACCTGGAATCGTCAGGCAGCGCTCATACCAAACGGATGCAAAACGGATAGCGGTGCCACTCGCCTTTCTGCGCGGCGATGGCGGCAAGGATTTCCGCGATGAGCGCGAGGATCGGCACCGCAATCAACACCGGAACCAGCAAAATCCCCACGAATACAAGTAGTAGAATCAAAGTCATCGCGCCTAGACCAATGAGAACCAAGTGTAGAGTGATTTGAAAATTCAATGCTTCACGGGCATGGTGGGCGATATACGGGCTGCTATCCTTTTTCACCAACCACAGGACGAGCGGGCCCAGGAATCCGGTGAAAATTCCTAACAAGTGAGCTAGCAAACCCAGCGTCTTCTCATCTTCAGTCACCATCGGCGGCAAGTAAGAAGACCATGCTCCAGCATTGATCGGCGGAGGTCTAACAGTAACAGCCGGAATTGGCGGCGGGATAGGGGAGTATTCTGAAAATGAGTCCTGCATAGATTTCAAGGTTTGCCAGCTTGAATGAACTCAACGAGGCTCGCCCGGCATTTTACGAGATCCGGTGGATTCAAATAGAACATGTGACCACCGTCGAAAAAGGCGGTCGTGATGTTTTTCCGCACGCCGCGTGGCAAATTCAACATCTGCCGGATCGAGTAGGCAATACCCTCCGGTGGGGTTGCTAGATCGGTGCGCCCGCCCATCACCAGCACCCGGAGATGCGGATTGTCCCTCATGGCTGAAGCCAGTCGGCTGCTTAGATTGACAACTTCGTTGCTGGTGTTCCAGCGCCACGGGTTGACTTTGGGTGTTAGAATTTCGTAGGGTTGATCCTCTTTATAGCCCAATTCGCGGCCGAGATAATCGAGCATGGCAGAGGAAAACGCCCCGTAAGCTAAGGCATAAGATGGGTCATATTCCGCTGAGTCCGCCGATTTGTCAGTAGTGTCCCACGCGACCCGCGCATCGAAGCGACCAATGACCTTGCCTTCCTTGCGCAGCAATTCACAGCGGAAAGTTCCGGGATCCAACCGCATATCGTGGTCCAGCCAAATCGCAGCGTCGATGCCGGTCAAGCGTGCCAATTTTTCCGCGAGCGCCTGTCGAGTTGTTTGATCAAGATCATTGCCTTTGAGCAAGGCTGCGGCGTATTCGCCAAACGCGAAGGCGGTGCTTTCCTTCACCAGCGCGTCTCGATCCCCGCGGATTTTCTGATGAAAATGCGCAGTTCCGGTTAGAGATGGCAGGTAAACTTCATATGCCAGATTATTGCCTTGGGCCGATTGCAGGGTGGAAAAATCCAGCAAGGATGATAGCAGCACAACGCCATTGAGGCTCATCCCGTAGCGCGATTGCAAATGATTGGACAGGCCAGCCACCCGGATGCCGCCATAGGATTCGCCGAGAATGTATTTCGGCGAAGCCCAACGATCATGCTCGCTGACCCAGCGCCGGACAAAATCTCCGACCGACTCGATGTCCTCATCGAGTCCGTGGAAATCTCCCGGTTTCACGTCCTTTTCCGCACGACTGTAGCCAGTGGAAACAGGGTCCACGAACACCAAATCACACACATCCAGAATACTCAGCGGATTGTCCACGACTCGCGCCGGAGGAAATGCCGCCGTCGTCCCATCGCCAGGAAGTTTGACAATTTTCGGGCCTAAGACTCCGAGGTGCAACCACACCGCCGACGAGCCAGGACCGCCATTGAAGGCGAACATCAATGGGCGCGTGGCCACATCCTTGGTATCGGTGCGCTCGTAGCTCACGTGAAATATCGAGGCCCGTGCCTTGCCGTCGTCCGCCTTGAGTTGCAGCTTGCCGGTGGTGACCTTGTAGGGAACTTTTTTGCCGTCGATCATTACGCTGGATTCCCGGATTACAGGCTCGCTCACTTTGGTCGATGGAGCCTCTTTCTCTTTTGAGGGGGCTTCGGCAGGCTTTTCAGTTTCCGGCGCAGCGCTCGCGATAAGGTTTAGGCCGATGACAAGGGGGAGGAAAAATTTGCACATGACGGCGAGACTAGGAGCGAATATTCGCTTTGTCGATGGCTCTTACCTGCATCATGCGTGAGGAAAATCGTAGCCCTCAAGCTCGCATCGCTTCGACCTCGTCGCGCACCATTTTCACCAATTCCGGCGGCCCCAGCACCTTCGCCTGACTGCCGAAGCTCAGAACCCAGCGCAAGACCTCCTCCAATCGTCCCACCTCGAAACGGATTTCCACCCGGCTGCCCTTCGCATTGAGCGCGGAAACTTCCTGGGTCGGATGCCAACGACGTTCCTGCGCCAACCTGGCGGCGTAGTTTTTCAGCTCCACTCGGACCACTTGGCGGGAGTAATCACCAGCCACACTCCAAATGCCAAACGATTGTTTCAAGTGTTCGTTTCCAGCAAAATTTGAGGGGCGCTCAAATTGTTTAGTTGTGACCTTGAAGCGGGTGATCCGTGGCAGAGCAAAAGTTCGCAGTGCGCCACGCGCGATGTCCATACCGATCAAATACCAACCACCCTCGACCTCGCCCAGATGGAGCGGTTGCACCTGTCTGGACTCCGCGTGCTCCGCTCCTAGTTTTCGGTAATAAAAGGTTGTAACAAGTTGATTGAGAATTGACTCTGCAATTACGCCGAAGAGCTTTATGTCACGAGGATGCTGCTCGACGGCCTTGCGGGAAAAAGCCACATCCAGATCGTTCCAAGCGAACTGGATTTTGCCCTGCATGCCCTTGGTGAGCTTCGCAAACGTCTTCTGCATGACCTCGGCCAAGGCAGTTCCGCGAACCGAATCCATGGCCGTGCGAGCCAAAAACAAGCCCGCCAACTCCTCGGCGGTTATTTGAAATACCGGAAAATCCGAAACGTCCGACTCGTAGTAAAACCCATGTAGGGCGTCCTCGTATTTGACGGGTAAATTGAGTTCGTCGCGCATAAACGTGATGTCGCGCTGGATCGTTTTGCGCTGCACACAAAGCAGCTCGGCCAGCTTGGTGCAGTTCGGGTAATTGCCACTGCGGATGGCAGAATGGATTTCATAAATCCGGAATAGCGGACGCCGGGTCTTGCCGATCCGCTCGTTCGTATCCGCCATCAATTCGGCGACGTTGTCTTGCAATTGATTCATCACGGACCGATAAAACCCGATCACCGACGAAATATCCAGCTCGATGGCTAGGAATCAGCCTAGTTTATCACTTGTTACAATATATGTAATGCGGAGTCAAATAGTAGTGGGTCAGTTTGAATTTTATTCGTCACCATAAGCAATCCCCGGTTTCCGCTGATCCATTGGCGGGCATCTACCCCCGCTTTCAGGATCGAGATACCACGGCGTAAGCGGTGCCTGCGGTTCGTAGGTTTCGCGGTTTGAGTGCGGACGGTAGCGAAGCGGACGGTTCACGGGATACAGGTCTGAGCGGAATTCGTCAAAAAGATCCAGAAGTTCTTCCAGCGTCATCGGCTTGCTAATCACACCTGCCGCCACTGCTGGCGCAGTCATGAGGGTTTGATGCCTGCGGACGAAATTGTAGTTCAGGAAATGGATGGATACCATCGCCGCGTGATTCTCAGCCTTTTTGGATAAGCCGTTGCTCAAGCGCGTGAATCGGCGCATCTGCATTCTCATCGTTAAATTCTGTCTCTCAACGTGGCTTGTGCAAATATTGTCCATTTCGGGATTTCCAATGGTAGGAACCTTGTCGGCACGAATTACGATTTCACGGCCCTCGTTATCCGTGCCGTAAACCTTGATCAGGCGTCCGTAGTCCACATCCTCACTTGATCCGCGTGAACGTATGCCCTGTGCCCGTCTTTGCTGATCTGGACGCGTCCCGCGGGCCGTCCGGCAAGGTCATCAACGATTTGGGCGGCAGCACGTTGTCCGCGATCCGCAACAAGCCATGAAGGAACCAGCTTGGTATCGCGGCAAAGAGCCGTCCATGTCCAGATGTCCCCCACTTGTGGATTCTTGGCTGTTGCGGATTGAGTTTCCTTCGGTAAGGCAGCGGATGATCATCGCTCTTTTCTCTGTTGCGGTGCGGTTCATATGCATGGGATATCAATCCTAACCTCAAAAAGCAAATTAAAACGAAAAAATTGCACAAAAAGGATAATTCTCGATATTTTGTATTGCAAACGGCATTTTGATGCGCATTCTGCGTGGCGTGAACATTCTGAAAAATGCCGCCATCTTGGCGAATGATATGGCGCTCACGTTTCCTGAAGGATTCTGGGCGGAGGCAGGACGAAAAGCCAGTTCGTCCTATTTCAACGCATACCGAAACGCCAAGTTCGATCCAGAGATTGGAAAGGCCGATGAGAAAGGAGAGCGAGGCAATCGTCGCCGCTCCTATTTGAACAACGGCTTCCGAAAACTTGGCGGGCAGTGGCCGGATTCCGTAGAAGTTACCGACGTTTGCATGGGGCTGGATAATGGCTCCAACAACCACGTCGAGCTAAAGGTGGGTAAGTATGTGGTGACACACCATCACCTGACAGGCGGAAAACTACTCCCTGATGGCAGCTTCTACCTCGTCCAAAACACCGGATTAAATGAGGAACTGGAGCAGCGCGAGTTGATTCCCTTGAGAACCTATATGCCCGAAGAGGGCTTTTCTAAGCCATTCAATCTTCTAGTTCTTCATCGAGAAGACCCTGAATCACCCTCGGATATTGGCTCGATTGAGCTGGTCTTTGCCAATGGGCGTAAGAGACTAGCCACGTTCACCATTGAGGAGATCGTGAAGATACAGGCGAAAATTGCCGAAATGGCTCCTGAAGAGCTGTTTGATTTCAAGTTCCGCCATGAGGAAGAAAAGAGAAAGCACGGAGCGTGATGCAAATTGGTGTCGATAATTTTTGTGGAAAGAGACTCGCCCAAGCGATGGAGTTTCGAATGGTTGGCAAAGCTCAGCTTGCAGAGCAACTGCACGTCAATGCCTCTACGATCACTAAATACTTGGGTGGGGATGTTCGGCCAGGACCGGATAACTTCGTGGGGCTTTATCAGATTTTACGGTTCCCTCCGAATTTTTTCACCAATCCGGTAATTGATGTCGCGGAGGGAAATAAGCTTTGGCGATCGTTCGCATCCGCGAAACGGATCGCTAGGACGCGTGGAGAGGTGGCGCTGGATTGGCAGGCTGAAATCTGGAAACACTTTGATACCGCATTTACGCTACCGCGCTTTTCTTTGGGAGAGTTTCAGGTCAAAAGCCCGAACTTTTCGGCCATCAGTTACGAACAAATTGATGAGATTGCTCTGCAAATCCGGCAGCATTGGGGTGTTGGAACCCAGCCACTGAAGCGGCTACTTTGGCACATGGAGTGTTCTGGCATCGTTTTGAATGCTGTAAATTTGATGGTGGAAAAACTTGATGCTGTTTCTTACTTTGCTGAAGGGATTCCGCATGTTTTGCTCAATAGTTTTGAGCATGCGAGTGCGCGCTCCCGATTCGACGCCGCTCATGAACTAGGCCACATAATGCTTCATTCCAAAGTAGGTAAGGATGTCGCCCGGAACACTGACGGCTTCGCGCTATTGGAGGATCAAGCGCATTATTTTGCGTCTTCACTTTTACTCCCATCGACAGCATTTTTGGGTGATCTATGGGCACCAACCATGAAATGCTTTCTCGAAATGAAAGCCAAGTGGGTCGTTTCCGTTCAAGCCATGATGAGAAGGGCTTTAGATCTCAATGCCATAACGCAAGCCCAGTATAGCCATCTCAACATCAATATCAGTAAGAAGAAGTGGCGAAAGGTCGAGCCCTTGGATGATTCATTGAAGGTTGAAAGTCCTCGTCTTTTTGCTCAGTGCTTAGAAAAGCTAGACAAAGAGCGTGGAATCAGCCCTCGCCAAACGCTTGACGATCTCCGCCTGCCGATTGATATCGCTGAGCAAATGTTTTCAGTGCCTCATGGATATTTCGATGAATCGCCGGAAATCGAAGAGCCCAATGTGGTGACTTTTCGCAAGGCGAAGTAGAGCGTTCATCAATCCTCGGACTTCTTCAGAAATTGCGCCATGAAATTGTGAGCTGAATCCACGCCTTCTTCCTCGGGGGATTTGTGATCGTGGCCGCACGCGCATTCACCCTTGCCGCGTTCCTGCTTCTCTGGAAGCGGTGATTTCTTTTCATCCTTCGGGGGGCCGGGTTGCTCGGGGCTGATCATGCTTGCAGTTTCGCACCATCGCGGGACCGCTTCAATCAAAGAATTTCGAGGGGATTTCAAACTGACCCACTACCAGTCAAACTACAGTCTCTAAATCGTAGTTGATGCCGTCACGCCCATCAAACTGGCTACCCGCTTTGTCCGATTTCCTGAAAAAGCGTGACAGGATCGCCAGCCGTGCGTTTTGTCAGGGCCAGCGCATGGGCATTGAACCACTCAAAGACGGCATCCGCTCGAACGTGCGGGTCGATTTTTACGGCCACGTCCACAAGCGCCTGCGTGGCACGGATGCAGACAAGCGCTACGCCATGGAGGTTGCGGTGCTCAAAGTGCTCGAAGATCGAGGCTGTCCGTATGTGCCACGCTTGTTGGAAGAGCATCCTGAGGAACTCTATTTCGTCTCGACCAACTGCGGTCGCCCGGCACCGCAGCTCACGGCGGAAAAAGCGGCCAAACTCTTCGCCAAGCTCGAACGCGAATACGGTGTCCGCCACCTCGATGCCGAGCCACGCAACATTACTTACTCGGACAAGTTGGGCTGCTTCTGCATCATCGACTTCGAGCTCGCGGAAATCCTGCCACCGCCGCACCCCTGAGGCTCCCCTTTTCACCCGAAAAACCCACCCGTGACCGAAGCCGCGATCTTGCAATGGGCCGCCATGAGCCACAGCGGCTCCCGCAAGCCGCGCAACGAAGACTCGCTTATCACCTTCGCCTCTGGCCCGCAGGGTGCGGAAATTCTACCAGAAAACGGCTGCCGTGCCCTGTCAAACCATGACCTCGTTTTCGCCATTTCCGACGGCATGGGCGGTGGCAATGCAGGCGACATCGCCGCCGCGAGCATCCTTCAGCAGATGACCGAAATCATCCCGGAAACCTTCAAGGCCGCTGCGGCTGGATTTTTCCCGGACTCACTCACTCACCTCGGCAAGGCCTTGCGCAGCATCCACGAGCAAATCAATGCCGCCGCCCGTGACTGTAGCGAGAAATCCGGCATGGCTGCCACCCTCGCGCTCGCCTGGTTTACGCCGGAAAATGTCTATCTCGCCAATGTCGGAGATTCCCGCATTTACCGCTCACGCGGCGGCATGCTCGAACAACTCAGCCGCGATCATTCCCTCGCTTGGGGCCAGTGGCGGCGCGGAGAAATCAGCGAAATCCAATACCGCACTCACCCACGCCGCGCGGCGCTCTACGAAGTCGTCGGCGGCGGCCACGCCAGAGTCAATCCCCACTTTGCCGCAATCCCCTATGAGCCGGGCGACCGCTTGCTGATTTGCTCGGATGGCCTCATCGACGGTCTCTGGGAACGACACATTTCCGAAGCCCTCGCCCGCTGCCCTGAAAATCCCGAAGCCACTGCTATGACTCTCCTTAAACGCGCGATCGACAACGCGGGAAGCGACGATGCCAGCCTGATCCTCATCACGATTTGCACGGCAGTATCCTGAATCGCCGATCTGCCACCTGCCCATCGTTGGTTACCGACACATTGCCCTGGATCCAATAAAATCAGCGAATTTCCAGACTTTCAAAAATGGCGATTTTCCAAAAACTCGCCGCTTTACAAGGTCGGAAGCGCCACCCATAGTCCCGCGCCCATGACTTTTGCTGTTATCAACTGGCTTTCCATTAGCATCAACCTGCTGCTCGTTATTTTCGTCGTCGTCTGTTTGCTCATGACCTTGGTCATTTTGATGCAGCGGCCGAAGCAGGAAGGTCTGGGCGCGGCCTTTGGTGGCGGCGTTACGGATCAGGTCTTCGGTGCCCGCACGACCAATGTCCTGCAACGTGGCACCGTCTATCTGGGTTCGCTGTTTTTCCTCCTGAGTCTCACGCTTGCGGTCTTGATCGGCCAGCAGAACAAGACCCACAGCACCGTCACCAAGGCCGACTCTGCGCCGAAAGTGGAGCTGGCAAAACCGCAAAAGCCCGATGACAAGGCTCTTCCGAAATCGTTGAGCGATGAGCTTCCCAAGGAAATCCCGGCCCCGGTCGAGATGCCTGCACCGGTTGTGCCGCCCGCACCGGTCGAGGCACCTAAGAATACAACACCCGCCCCTGAACCACCACCTTCCACCGAGCCTTCACCTGTCACGCCTCCGGCACCTGTGACTCCGCCGGCGCCTGCTCCGGCTGAAACGCCGAAGTAGCTCTCACACGCTCCCCGGATTGAAAGAACCGATCCAGGAAAATCCCGATGCTCCGGTCTGGGCGCGGCATGATGCGTTTCCCCCCGCCCCCGATGGCTATGGCTGGCAGGATGCCAAGGGCCGCTCCCATGCCTGCGATTCAGGCGACGCTCTAACTGCGGCGATTCGCGACGACCCTGATGGTAGCGTGACCCTCGTCTGGGCACCCGGCTACCAGCAGATGATTCTTCCTGAAGAACTCGCCGACATGGGCGCGGCCTTGCGATCTGCTCGCGAACGCTGGACCCGCGATGATCTGGCGGATGCGACCATTAAGCTGCGCTGGGGTGGGCTGATCTTGTTCATCTGTGGGGTCTGGACGTTTTATGGTAGCTACGTTCTGACATCCGCCGCTGCGGACGCGGGGTCACGTTTTAAAGCCGCGGCACTCAAGACGCTCGAATCCACCGAGGCCGGGCTTGCCGCACTGGTGTTTCTGATGTTTGCCTTCATCCCGTGGTATCAGGCACGGAAACGGCGGGCGGAGATGGCGAACTGGACGGAGGCTGGGATCGCCGCAGCCGTCCCCACGCTGCGCTTTGAAACTTGGTTAGAAAGACAAACCGCACCCGTGACGAGAGTTTTGTTAGGATTGATCACCGTCGTGGGACTGGCGCAATTATTGCCCAGTGACGCCCTCGCTGCGGCAGGACTTTTGAAGGAAAGCTACGCGCAGGGCGAATGGTGGCGGCTGTTCACGGCACCTTTTTTGCATGGCAACATCGTCCATTTCCTGATGAATGCGATGGCCCTGGCGTATCTCGGAAAACGCGTGGAAGTCTTCGCGCGGTGGCCGCACTTGGCCATGGTTTTCCTGTTCTCGGCCAGCGTCGGTGGCATGGCATCCGCCCGTCTGGTGGCCGCGCCTTCAGTCGGCGCATCGGGCGGATTGATGGGTTGGTTAGGTTTTTTGTTAGTGTTCGAGACGCTTCATGCGCGGCTGGTCCCGCGCGGCGCACGCCGCCGACTTGCCGCCGGAGTAGTGCTAACTGCGGTGATCGGACTTGTCGGCTATCGCTTCATCGACAACGCGGCTCACGCCGGCGGTCTGCTCGCTGGAATGCTATACGCGGCCATTGTTTTTCCTGCCTCATCATCGCCTGAGCGACCGCGTTCCAACATGGTCGACCGCATCGCGGGGAGTCTCGCATTAGGAGTGTTGCTGGCGTCCGCAGGATTTGCAGTGTGGCGGATCACAGCGGGTCATCCGGGGTGAGTTGTTATTTCCGCAGGGAAAAGGCGAGGACCATCAGGGAAATAGCGATGATCCATGAGCCGAGGATGCGGATGCCGACTCTGGCCCACGGTTTGCCCTCAGCATGCGAGGCGCAAATCGCGATGTAGAGGATGGCGGCGTTGAGGCTGAACCAAGTGCCGAGTAGCGTCTTGACCACGACGAAAGTGCCACCGGTTTCGACTGCGGAATCCAAGCTGAGCATGAGAGCCACCACCGCACACAGCGCGATCCTGGCTAAGCGAGGTAGCCTGATTTCTAAGCCGACGAGACTGGCGATGATAAGGGCGAGGCCGATCAACAGCGGTGGATAGATTCCGGGCAGCCGTCCGGTGGTGGTAAGAATTAGTGTGATGGCGCTGACCGGCGCGAGAATTGTGGTCGGGGTTTTTAAATCGAGCGGCACCTGTTGGCCCAGCCACAAGCCGAGGGCAAGCATGACCAAGACGTGAACAGGAGTCAGGATCGGATGGAGTGCGCCGTTGGCGATGTCGCCGGCACCCTCGATAGCCATGTGGGCGTGAGCCGTGGTGGTCAGGGCCGCAAATAACCCCAAAAGGCTCGCAGTTCTGCTGAAACTCGCCCACGATGCTCGATTCAGATTGTTGGTCATTTCAGATAGGTAAAGCGAGAGGCCGTCGGATGAAATTTCATGCCCCGAAGTTAGTCCGCCGTTCACGCGTGCCAAGGCATTTGTCAGGCGTCCATTTGCCCGCAGGAAAGGTTTGCGGGCGGCGGCTTGAGATTCAATAATCCGGGCAAATGTTGAACCGATATTATGGAGCTTTTGACACGGAACGGCGCTCGGGGGCTGGCGATGACACCGACTACCGAACGCCATTCCAGATCGACCGCGACCGGGTGCTGCATACTCCGACATTCCGCCGCCTGCAAAACAAGACCCAGGTTTTCTGGAGCGGCGAGTATGACTTTTACCGGACGCGGCTGACGCACTCGCTCGAGGTGGCGCAGATCGGAAAGTCGATTTCCTACTGGCTCAGAAGCCGCCCGGACGGTCACTTGGGGGAGGATTTTTTCATCGACCCGGATCTCGTGGAGGCGATCTGTCTTTCGCACGATCTCGGGCATCCGCCGTTCGGTCATGCCGGCGAGCGGACTCTGAATTATCTGCTGCGCGGTCACGGTGGCTTTGAGGGCAACGCCCAGACGCTGCGCTTGCTAACCGAACGGATTTTTTCCGCGAAACGCAGCGGCATGGATCCAACCCGGGCCTTTCTCGATGGGGTACTGAAATACAAATCACTCTGGACGGAACTCGGCGGGCAACCGGAGCATCATTTTATCTATGATAACCAGCAGCAATATCTCAACTGGGCGATGGGCGGAATTGATTTCCCAACGGATCTAACCCCGGGGTCCGTTAGGGACAGTTTCAAGTCCATCGAATGTCAGGTAATGGACTGGGCGGATGACACCGCCTACTCACTCAACGATCTATCCGATAGTGTGCGGGCTGGATTTTTAAACATTGAGAAAATCGAAGCCTGGGCGGAAAAACAGGGTGAAGCGACTGGCGAGGCGACACCGCTGGGTGACCTCATGCGCGCGATCCGAAGAAAACGGGTGGATCCCTTTGTCGGAAAACGAATCGGCAAATACATCCAGTCCACACGCTTGGAAACGGATGTCAATTTCCTGAGCGCGACCACCAACCGTTATCGTTACCGACTGGCGATTGATGACTCCGTGAAGGCCGAATCCAGATTGTTCAAGCGTCTCGCCTTCGAGGTGGTTTTTCTGTCGCCACAATTGAAACAACTTGAGCACAAGGGCAGCCGCATGCTGCGCCATTTGTGGGAAGTGCTGGGGGAAAGATATATCTCGCAAGGCACGATCGACGGTCAGGATTTTCAACTTCTGCCCGCGGATACCGCCGCAGAAATCGCCGCAGCCCCAGACGAGGCGACGCGGGCGCGACTGGTCTGTGATTTTCTATCAGGTATGACCGATGGTTATGCGGCACGGACCTACAAACGCCTGTTCACGCCAGACTTCGGCTCGATCGGAGATCTTATTGGTTGAGCTGAAACGAATCATCAACTAGCAACCTCCTCACGTCTTTGTTCACACTCGCCAATCCCCTCGGCCTGCTCGCGTTGCTCGGCATTCCTGCCGTGCTGGCGATCCATTTCCTCCAGAGGAAAGCGGTTGAACTCCCGGTCGCCACCCTATTTCTGTTGGAACGCACCCAACGGGATGCTGCCAGCGGCAGAAGACTGGAGCGAATCATTCCGTCGATCCCGCTGTGGATGCAGTTGCTGGCCGTGCTGCTGCTGGCCTGGTTCCTAGCAGAACCACGGCTCCAGAAATCTGGTAGCGTCCAGCGCATCGCCATCGTGTTGGATTCATCCGCATCGATGGGCGTGTTTAAAAACGAGGCCATCGCCCGCCTATCTGCCGAGTTGCCGAAATTCCAAGGTCCGGCGTCCACGGTCGAACTGACGGTGATGGAATCCTCGCCCAGCCATCCTCGCCTCTACGCGGGTTCGTCGCCTGCGGAACTCAAAGCGGTGTTGGAAAAATGGCAACCCCTCGATGGTCTAACCGACCCCACTCAGACGCTGCGCCTCGCCCGCTCGCTGGTGTCCCGCGAAGGCACCGTGATCTATTTAACCGATACGCCTGCCGGACCTCTACCCTTCGGGGCCCGTCTGATCGCGGTAGGTGATCCAGTGGAAAACGTGGGTTTCACCGGCGTCACCTTCGCCACCGAGGAAGGCACGCTCGTCTGGCGGGCCTTGGTTAGAAACTACAGCAAGTCCGCCGTGGACCGTACCTGGTCGATCCAGACCGCTACCGGCAGCTCCGAACCACGCCCGTTGCACCTCGATGCCAACGCGCTCGTCACCCTCCAGGCCGCCTTTCCCACCGATGCAAAAAACGTCCGCATCGTGCTCTCGCCGGATCGTTTTCCCTTGGATGACACTCTGCCGCTGGTCGCGCCGAAGCCAAAGTCGCTCGCGCTTTTCACCGCCACATCGCCCGCCTTCGCCGATCTAACAACCAAACTGCTCCGTGCCCTGGATGCCGCCGTTTCCACCACCGACGCCGCCACCGCCGATCTCGCGATCACCTCTTATGACCCCCTCGATCCGGTGCTGCCGCCGGGTAACTCGGTGATATTCGTGGAGGATAGCACGCGCACCGGAGCCTATCTCAAGGGCGGCATCGTCGCGGTGCCGCATCCATTGTTAGATAATCTCAACTGGCAATCGCTGTTGGTTCGCGAAACCATTGAACTCGACCGCCAGCCGAGCGACACCGTGCTCCTCTGGCAGGACAAGCGTCCGCTCATTTTCCTGCGTGAGAAGCCCGCCACCGAAAAGCATCTCGCGACCCGCCAGCTTTGTTTCAACTTCGATCTGCGGCTTTCCAACGCCGGTAACCAACCCGCCTTCATCGTCCTCCTCCACCGCTTCGCCGAGAGTATCCGGGAGGCCAAGGTTGCGCCGACCTCTGCCAATCTGGAAACTGGCCAACCTATTGTCGTCACCGCCGCCCCCGACCTGCCGCTCCAAATCAACGCCACCGATCTGACTGGCAAAACACTCCCCTCCCCGCTCGCCACAGCCCATGCCCCGGCCATCCCCGGCTTTCTAACCATACGGCAGCATGAAACGACACTGTTGGATGCCGCTGTATTTTTCGCAGATACCCGCGAGGCCGATTTCTCCGCCTGCGGGAAATCCGAGCCAGACGAAACCACGAACAAGTCCACCATCGAGCGCCACACACGCCCCGATCCGCTGTGGCGGGTGTGGCTGCTGTTATTGATCACCGCACTGCTCGTTTCATGGAAATTCACCGCCGGGAGGGTCGTCGCATGAAACAGTTAGGACGCGCTGTAAATGACCGGCTTGTCCTTCGCCCGATGGCGGCGGCGGATCTGAAAGCAATGCTCTTTGGCTTCGAGCGACATGCTGTCATAGTACACCGCCACAAGATCCCGCAGCCGCGCTGCAGCCTTGGACCGGGGATTGAAGGAATAGACCACGGTCCGGCCATGCCGCATCGCCACCAAAACCCCCGCGCCTGCGAATTTTTCGAGCTGCCGCTGAACCGAATCGAGCGAAATTTCGAAATCGCTGGAAACCGCCCTGCCATAGGATTCACCATGATGAAACAAGTGGAGCAGCACCGCTTCCGCTGCGCGACTCCCGAACATCTCCGCCAAAGCTGTGGAATTCATGACCTGAATAGTAGGTCATATGACCGCAATGTCAAGTCAATTAAAC
This sequence comes from Akkermansiaceae bacterium, assembly GCA_025354565.1. Lineage (GTDB taxonomy): Bacteria > Verrucomicrobiota > Verrucomicrobiia > Verrucomicrobiales > Akkermansiaceae > Luteolibacter. The sequence goes on along the minus strand of JANXMQ010000083.1, from coordinate 23,928 downwards.
GCCTATGAATGCCCCAAATTTCGAAACCTGTAGCGAGGAAGAACTCTGGCGCTACGTGGCTTGGCATCTCGAAGGAGCCGACATTCAGTCGATTCTCGTGGGTGGTGCGGTGGTCGCCATTTACACGGAGGGACTTTATCGTTCCGGCGATCTCGATATGGTTCCCGACGATTTTCAAAAGTCAAAAATACCCGGCGTGATGGAAAGCATCGGCTTCATGCCGGGCAAGTCGCGGCACTACAGGAATCCGGACTGCAAGCATCTATTCATCGAGTTCCCACCCGGCCCCGTCGAACTCGGTGACGAATATCGCATCATACCCGACGAAATATTAGTCGAAGGCCGGACCATCCGCCTGCTCTCGCCCACAGACTGCGTGAAGGACAGGCTTGCCGCATACATCCACTGGAAACGCCGCGCGTGCTACGATCAGGCACTGCTGGTCTGCCGCCGCCAGAAAACGCGTGTGGACCTAGGGAACGTCGGCAAGTGGTGTGAGCGGGAGGGCGGCTCTGCGGCATTCAAGGAATTGCTAGAGCATCTCGCAGAGACCAACGTCTAACTTATTTGTTTTCCCATGACCTTCACCTCCCCCGAATATTTCCTGCTCATCCCGGCGCTCGCTTTGCTGGGGTGGTCCTGGCGCGGGCTGAAATTGCAGAGTCCGCTGCGGATGCTGCTGTTGGTAATCGCGGTCATCGCGCTCACCGAACCCATCATCCAGCACCAGCAGAACTCGCTCGATCTTTATGTTCTGCTAGATCGCTCGGACTCGACGGAAGACTTGATCGACAAGGGCCTGCCTGAATGGCAGCGGCTGTTGGAGGCGTCGAAACCCAGCCACCGCGACACGCTGCATTTCATCAATTTCGCCAGTGAGGTGGCCGAGGTCGGCACCGATGGCTCGACATTCACGGGTTCCCGAAAATTGACGAAAACCGGACTCGCGTTGCAATCCATCGCCGCACAAGTCGATGAAAAACGCCCGTCGCGGGTGCTGTTGTTCACGGACGGCTACGCCACCGAGCCCCTGCACGAGGCAGCAGCGCAGATGGAGGCGCGGGGAATCCCGTTAGACTACCGCCTCGTCCGCGAGGAAACAGAGAACGACTACCGGGTCGCCCGACTGGGATTTCCTGAACGCGTTCAAGTCGGTGAGCCGTTTCTAATCGCAGTCACCGTTAGAGGCGCGGGCGACGCGACTTTCCCGCTGATCCTGCGGCGCAATGGCCAGACTCTAACTGAATCCAGCGTCACCCTCGTCAACGGGCTGGCGACGGTGGAATTCACTGACCGCATTCCACGCGCCGGTGGCTACGAATACCAGGCCGAGATTCGCCCGGAAAAAGACGCCCACCCTGGCAACAACCGCGCAACCCGCTGGATCGAGATCACTGGCGGACCACGCATCATTCTGGCCACCCGCTATCAGGCGGATCCGGTGGCGAAGGCGTTGGCGGCGCTTGATTTCACGGTCGAAACCGTGACCGATCTCTCGCAGTTGAAACCTGGGCTGTTAGCTGGCGCGCGGGCCGTGATCCTCAACAATGTTCCCGCCCACGAGGTGCCCACGGATTTCATGAAAGCGCTTGATTTCTTCGTCCGCGAGCAAGGTGGCGGACTGCTGATGGCGGGCGGCGAGCATTCCTTCGGCTCGGGCGGATATTTCCAATCCCCCATCGACGCGCTGCTGCCGGTGTCGATGGAGTTGAAATCCGAACACCGCAAACTCGCGGTCGCGCTGGCCATCGTGATCGACCGCTCGGGTTCGATGAGTGTCAGTATCGGCGGCGGCAAAGAAAAAATCGATATGGCGGACTCGGGCGCGGCGAATGCCATTGATCTGTTAGGACCGATGGATCAGGTCGCGGTGTTCGCGGTGGATAGCGAGGCGACGAAAACCATCCCGCTGACTCGGATCGAAGGCAAGAAGGCCGAACTCGGTGCCCGCGTCCGCAAGATCACCTCGGCGGGCGGCGGCATCTTTGTGTATGAAGGTCTCAAGGCTGGCTGGGATGAATTGAAAAAATCTCCGGCTGGCACGCGGCATGTCATCCTGTTTTCCGATGCGAATGATTCGGAGGAGCCGGGTGACTATAAAAAGCTGCTCAAGGAAATGACGGACAACGGTGCCACGGTTTCGGTAATCGGGCTGGGGACGGATCGAGACAGCGATTCCGCATTGTTGAAGGACATCGCGAAGCTGGGAAATGGCCGGATGTTTTTTTCTAACGAGCCGCTAGATATTCCTAAAATCTTCGCGCAGGAGACCGTGACTATCGCCCGCTCGGCCTTCATCAAGGACCCCGTCGGCGCGCAGGCTACGGGACGTTGGGCTGAAATTTCCCCGAAGCCGGTGGACTGGTTCAAACAGGCGGACGGCTACAATTTGTCTTATGCCCGCGAGGACGCGACGGTCTCGCTGGTTTCCACCGATGAGTATCTCGCGCCGTTAGTCGCCCACGCACGGCGTGGACTCGGACGCAGCGCGGCAGTGTCATTTCCGTTAGGTGGGGAATTTTCCGAAACCACGCGGAACTGGCCGGGCTACGGCGATTTTCTACAAACGCTCGGACGTTTCCTGATGGGTGAGGACACGCCGCCGGGGATTGCTTTGCGGCATCACTTGGACGGCACTCGTCTGACGCTGGATCTGTTATACGATACGGCGGCGTGGTCGCAAAAACTCTCCGCCATGCCGCCGAAGGTCCGGCTGCGTGACGATACCGGCGGGGCCACGCTGGACCTCCCATGGCGGCGGATCGCGCCCGGCCATTTCTCTCTGACGCGGGATCTGGACGAGGGCAGCATCGTCCGTGGCGCGGTGCAAGTCGGTGAAAACGCCCTGCCCTTTGGCCCCTTGAGCGTGGGCTCCTCGGTCGAGTGGGCATTTGAACCGGAACGACTCGCCGAACTGCGGGCGGTCTCGAATCAAACCGGTGGACGCGAGCTGCTAGACATTTCCAAAGCCTGGTTGCGGCCGCCGTTTGTGGCGGAAACCTCGCTGCGGCTGCCGTTAGGAATCGCGCTTGTCTTAATCACTTTGGCAGAGGCGCTACTCACAAGAACCGGCTGGAAATTGCCTCAGTTCGCACTCCCGGACCGGGTGCCGCGTGCGCCGCGAGTGAGGGTAGCAAAGGCGAAACGCGCGGAAGCAACAACTCCGGCGATCATCATTCCGCCACAAGAAACGTCAGTGGTCAGTCCTCCGGATGAATCCGCACGCAGATCCAGATTCCAGCGCGCCAAGGATAAGAAATAATCATTGGACATTCACCGGGATGTCCTGAGTGACGCTCTGTCCGTCCAGATCGGTGGCGGTCACATGGATTTTTGTGTAACCTTTTTTGACACCGGTGATGGTGATGTCAGTCCCGGCCAGACTCGCGGTCGCCACGGCGTTGTTCAGACTATTAACTGCATAAGTTAGAATCGGCGCTGCATCCACAGTTGTCAGTTTGACCAGATACTGAGGTTCGATGTCGGTGGCGGTGGTCGCGGTGGTGACAGGGACATCGGTGAGACTGATAGGGGTCGTGCCGAAGGTAACGGTGTAATTCTTCCGTTGGAGATTCATGATCGATTTCATGACAGCAAGGCCATTCCCCGCGATCCGCCCAAAGACGGTGAAGCCACCGTTTTGCGCATCGAGATTGGATGCGTTGACGTTGTCGAGATTCACGAAAAATTGGCTGGTGGCGCTGTTTGGGTCGCCCCCGAGTTTGGCCATCGCGATCGTCCCCTCGCGATTGGAGATGCCGGGTTCGTTCTGCACCGCCGGGAAGGTCACTACTTGGGTGAACTTGTTGGCTGGGGTGTAAGCGAATCCACCGCCTTGCACGATGTAGAGATTGCCTGACGCGGAAGATTGTGCGCGATGAAAGAACGTGTCGTTGTATTTGCCAGCATCAATGTAATCGAGAAAGTTGTTCACTGTCTTTGGCGTGGCGAGGGAATAGAGGATGACGTCCACAATGCCTGCTGTCGTGGTCAGTCGGGCGGCGCTCTGAGTGTCTGGATCGGCGAATCTGCCTGCCATGTGCCGGACGGTGCTGCTCGCGACGGCGAGTTTTACCGATGGAATGACCGAGGTGACAACGGGTGCTGCGAGTGGCCGGATGATCCGCAGCACGAGGTTCTTGGTGATGGATGTGCCATTCTTGTAAGTCGCCGTTAGGGTAACGGTTATCTCACCCTCCACCGTGGGAGTGCCGGTGATTTTCCGGGTGGTTGCACTATAGGTGAGTCCGGCTGGCAATCCCGTGACAGTCAGGTTGGCCAACGAACTCAAGTTTGAGACATAAACCGTGTAGTTGAACAAACTGCCAAAGGTGATTGGCGGACTCAGATTGCTCGTGATCGTGTCCTTCGTCCGGATTTTCAAACTCCGGGTGTAGGTGGATTTGGCACCGGAAAACAAATCGGACGTGCGGAGGCGTAGTTCATACCACTTGCCAGGCTGTAAATTTGCCAGTGTGTAAGTCTGCGTGTTAGAAGCCATGGTATTTGTGGTGAATGCCGCCGCACCGGCTAAACGCCAATCGAGTTCGTAATCGGTTTCATGAGTGGAATTATCTTTCCATGTGAGCGTGATTGAGTTTTCGGTCACGGCACTTGACGCAAATGACGTGGGAGCAGCTAAGGGGGTGGACTTAATTAAGACGACATTTGAGAACTCCGTGTAAACCGTCACCGGAGCAGCTTGCGTCCCAGTGATCCGGTATCCACGGACTCGGAATTGGTAATCCGTGTCGTAGGTAAAGTTTGGGACATCATTCGCCGAAGTGATGTCGGCACCCACTGTTCCGAGCGACGTGAAGTCGGCGGTCCCCGATTTTTCTTGGATTTCGTATCCATATTCGAGGGATGAGTTGTCTTTCCAACTGAATGAAAACACCCCTTCAGGTTTCGCGGTCACGGCGAGGTCGGTAGGCGCTTGGAAGGTTTTCGTGGTGATCTGGATCTCGTTCGAATAAGCGGTGAAGGTCGTGACGTGGGTCGGACTTGTTTTATATGCCCGCACACGGAACGAATAGCCCGTGGCTTGGAGCAAGCTCTGAGTAAGCAGGTAATCCGCAGTCGAGTAGTTGAAGGTAATGCCCGGTTGGACGCTGCCAAATGTCTGCCAGGCAGTATCCGTGGTGAGTTTGTATTCCATCAGGTAACCGAATTCCGATGTTGAATTGTCCTGCCAGGTGAGATTAACTCGACCATCATCGACTAATGTGGCATGCAAGAGTGTCGGCGCACCGAACGTGCTGGGGGTAAGAGCTCTCACCTGCACGGACGCGCTCGAACTGGAAATGTCTTCTGCTCCGGTGAGACCGTTGTAGGAGGCGATTGCGAAATTGAGTTTCTGCCCCGGCAGCGGGTTGGTGATAGCAACAAATGACGTGGTATTGGCCCCCGGGAGGAAAAGGAAATGCTGGGGTGTCCCACTGCCGAGCGCGATTTGGACGTCCCAGCCCGTTTCATCGGTGGAATTGTCTTTCCACTCCATCAAGAAGGAATTCACCCCGAGAGGCGTCACCTTTAGATCCGAAGGCGCAGCAGGTGCGGCAATTGCTGACGCGGCTGACAGGAAAATCCCACAAAGGAGGGAAATGATGATGGCAGGAAAGGACTGATGGGTTCGCATGGTGGACTTTCAAAAGTGGCACAGTATCGGGCTTCGGCAAAGTATTTTGCAGGTCGGATTCTGACAGACCGCCAGAAACCACCCGCGCGGGCTCGCCAGACCTCTATGCATGACCTGAAAATATCGCCATATTTTGGCCTTCTTCACAAAATGCTTTGGAAGTATGAAATACCATTAAACACTCCATCTTGTATTCAAATGATCTTTCTGGCACTATATGACGTGCTATTCCCGATCATCCGTTGCAGAATCGGGATCAGGACTTATTCTCAGAACGTTCACTTCAACCCCAACTTTCAACCACCCACCCGCATGTATCTCAAAACTCTCGAAATCCACGGTTTCAAATCATTCGCGGACAAAACCGTGTTCGAATTCGCCCAAGGCGTGACTGGCATCGTCGGTCCCAACGGCTGCGGCAAGTCGAATGTGGTCGATGCGATCCGCTGGGTGCTCGGCGAAACCTCTGCCAAAGCCTTGCGCGGCGGTGAAATGGCGGATGTCATTTTCAACGGCACCGAAAAACGCAAGCCGCTCGGGATGGCGGAAGTCACGCTGACCATGGCGGATTGCGAAGGCCCGCTGAAGGTGGATTTCAACGAGGTCGCCCTTACCCGCCGGGTGTTCCGCGACGGTCGCTCAGAATACCGGATCAATGGCACGCTCTGCCGCCTCAAGGACATTCACGACCTGCTGATGGACACCGGCATCGGCCGCACCGCTTACTCAATCATGGCTCAGGGGCAAATCGACCAGATCCTTTCCTCGAAGCCAGAAGAGCGCCGCGCGGTGTTCGAGGAGGCCGCCGGGATCACGAAATTCAAGCGCGAAAAAAAGGAAGCTCTGCGGAAACTCGAATTTACCGAGGCCAACTTGCTGCGGGTTTCCGACGTGCTGGCCGAGCAAGAACGCCGGATGAATTCACTCCGCCGCCAAGTCGCCAAGGCCCGCCGCTATCAGGCGCTCGCCGCCGATACGCGGGTACTCGACAGTCATCTCAGTCACCGGAAATTTGTGGAACTCACCGCCGAGCGAGACGAGTTAGTCGTTTCGATCCGGAGTCTCGAAGTCCACGATACGCAGTTAGAAAGACAGCTTCCCGCTAAGGAGGAAGCCGTCACCGAAGCCCGCACTGCCGCACGGATTTTCGAAGGGGAACTTGCCGAACTCCGCCAGCGACTCAACGAACACCGCAACGCGCTGAACTCTGCCTCCGGTCGCATCGCCTTCAATGACGAACGCAAGGCCGAGTTGGAATCCCGCATCCGCCAGAACCACGAGGACATCGCCGAGACCCGCGAAAAACTCGCCCAACAGGAATTCGAATTCACCGCTGCCAACGCCGCACTGGACCAACTCAGCCGCATCATCGCCGAGAAGGAAATCCAACTCGCCGAGCAGGAAACCCGCACCAAGGGCACTCGCGAGGAACGCGAACGCATCGAAGCCGCCCTCCGCGAAACCCGTGGCGAGGCGAACCGCACGCAGACGATCATCGCCTCGATGCAGGCGAAAATCGAAAGCGCCCTCGCTCAGTTAGAAGGCAACCGCGAGCGTGCCCGCCACCTTGCTGACGAGCAACAGCGCCTCACCCTCGAACTCGAAGAATTCCGCTCGGAGCAATCCCGCATTGCAGGCGAAGTCGAAGCCACCGGTTCAATGTTAGGCGAACTCACAGAAGCCTTCCAAGTCGCCGAACGCACTTATCAACACACCCGCGGCGATCTCGATGCCGCCCGTACTGCCGCCATGGAATCGAACAAGTTACTCGCCCAGCGCGCGGCTCGTTTCGATGCCGTTCGCCAATTGGTCGAGAGTGGCGAAGGCTTTGAAAAAGGCACCCAGAACGTGCTCAAAGGTCTCGGCCAACCCGATACTTTCAAGCCCGGCATCCATGGCGTGCTCGCCTCGTTCATCGAAGCGGATAACACCTGCGCCCGCGCCATCGAAGCTGCGCTTGGAAACCATCTTCAAGCCGTCCTCGTGCAGGATCAGGCGATGGCGGAAGCGATCATCACCCGCCTCACCGAGAAACAGTTAGGCGTCGCCGCCGTGCTGCCAGAGTCCTTCGTCCCCCACTCCGCCGGCACGCAAATGGAAGCCCTGCCCGAGGGTGCCACCGCATGGGCGCTTGACCGCGTGAAATCGGACAAACGCATTTCCACCGTTATCGAGCGCTTGCTGGAAAAAGTTCTTATCGTCCCGAACCAAGCCACCGCACTCCGTCTCCGCGAGGCCCATTCAGGCGTGACTTTTGTCACTCTCGCCGGCGTCATTCTAACCGGTGAAGGGATGCTGCGCGGCGGTACCGGAGCCGAGGGCACCACCTCGGTGTTAGAGCTTCAGAACGAGGTCCGCTCGCTCGCCGCCGAGGTTGAAAATCTCACTCTAGCAGACGCCGCCGCTCGCCTCCGCGTCACGGATCTCGAATCCCGCCTCGAACAACTCCGCGAGGAAGTCGAGGTTTCACGCGAACGACTCCAACGCCAGAAGGTCGATCTCTCGACCTTGCAAGGCCAGCTCAGCCTTGCTAGCCGTGAGGTGGAAAATTTCGAAACCAAACTCGAAAACGTCAAGTGGGAGTGCGGCGAACTCGAAAACCGCGAACGCGCCGCCGCCGAGGGCCGCGAGCATTTGGAAGGTGAACTCGCCGCCGCCCGCGATCGGTTGGAGTCCCTGGAAAACGAGTCCCGCCGCCTGCAATCCGAGTCGGAAGCCATCGTCCGCCGTGAGTTGGACATCGTCGAGACTCTCAACGAACTCCGCACCGAGCTCGCCGTGGAACGCCGCGCGAAACTCTCCGCCGAGGAGCAGCAGAAGCCGATGGAATCCCGTCTATCCGAACTCCGCGAACTCGCCATCCGCCGCGAGACGGAAATTTCATCGTTCGACCAACGCATCGAAGCCGCCCACGCGGAAAACGCCCGCTTGGCCGAAGAATGCGAGACCCACCGTGCCGAAGCCGAGGATCTGCAAGTGGAAATTAACACGCGTGCCGCAGGCCGCACGGTCCTGCTAGAATCGATCGAAACCGCCGAAACTCAGCTCGCCGCAATCCGCCGCGAACATGCAAAAGTGAACGAACAAAAAGGCCGCGAGGAAGTCGCCTGCACCAAGCTCGACCTCCGCCTCGAAAGTCTCGTCACCACCATTCAGGAACGCCACCAAATCGAGCTCTCCACCTTCGAGCCGGACGCCCACGCACTGCTCACCAGCATCGCCTCGCAAAAAGCCCTCCAAGGCCGCGGCGGACGTCAATCGGTGGTCGCAGGTGACGGTTCGGATGAAAATGCAGACGATGACATGCCCACCATTGTCATCGACGGCACCAGCGACGACGCGGAAATCCCCGGTGAAATGACCGGCGAGCCGGATTGGAATTTCGTCGAATCCATCGTCGCCGACATCAAGCGCCGCCTCGATGCCATGGGACCAGTCAATCTCGACGCCATCGAGGAATTCGAGGAACTCGAGGAACGCTACAATTTCCTCAAGAGCCAGCACGATGATCTGGTCAACTCGAAGGCCGAGCTGCTCGAAGTCATCGAGCGGATCAACATCGAAACCGAACGCCTGTTTTCCGAAACCTTCGCCCAAGTCAAAATCAACTTCCGCGCGATGTTCAAGGAACTCTTCGGCGAAAAAGGCGAGGCCGATCTCACCTTGTTGGACGAGAGCGACCCGCTCGAATCCGGCATCGAGGTCATCGCCAAACCACCCGGCAAGAAGCTTCAATCCATCACCCTGCTATCCGGTGGCGAGCGCTCCATGACGGCCGTCGCCCTGCTGTTCTCGATCTACATGATCAAGCCCAGCCCGTTCTGCGTGCTCGACGAATTGGACGCCCCGCTCGACGAGTCTAACATCAACCGCTTCGTCAAGGTGCTCGACCGCTTCATCGACCACAGCCAGTTCATCATCGTCACCCACTCCAAGCGCACCATGGCCCGCGCCGATGTGATGTATGGCGTGACCATGGAGGAATTCGGCGTCTCGAAACCCGTCGGCATGCGCCTCACCGCAGACGACGCCACCAAGACCGAAGCAAAAAGCGCCGCCCAAAAAGCCGCGCTCAGATTGGATGCGTAGCGGCGATCACCGGTCGCTGGACCCGGAAAATAACCCATGACCTAAAAAATTTAAGGACAGAAGGCATGTTCCTTGGTGATGCGGTGCTTTTGTTATGCCGCTGACGTGGGATTGGTCTGGCGGCGGGGGGTGATAGGGATTTCCCGTGAACGAGGAGCGGGAGCAGAAAAGCAGCACCGGGACGTGGTGACGCTGCTGGTGATGCTGCCGGTGCTTTGCAAAGCAAGGGGTTGAAACCCCTTCGCCTTATTTTCTGCTGAGCGGGTGGTGGCGGCCTCAGAGGGCGTTGCGCTTGGCGCGCTTGAGGAGGGTCTCGTAGCGCTTTTCGAGCTGGGCGGCGCGGTCTTCGTCGCCGGCGGTGCGGTAGTAGCCGCAGATCATTTTGTAGATGGAGGACTCGGCATTGGCGCGGAACCAGTCGGTGGAGCCGGTCTCGATGACGCGCTTGAAGGCGAGCTCGATTTCCCAAGCGGCTTTGCGGGCGAGTTCGTGGTCGTCTTTGAGGAAGTCGAAGTAGTCTTGGGCCATGATCTTGAAGCCGGTGATGCCGCCGCCGTATTTGCGCATGGCGCTCTCGTAGAGGTGGCTGATGTCGGCTTTGGCGGTGGGCTCGCCGCGCTTGAGGATCATGTCGGCTTCGCGTTTGAGGGACTGGGCAATGAGGTCTTTTTGCTCGCCGGAGTCGCGGTCGATGCGGCGGCGCTCGCGGAGGAGGGCGGTTTTGGCGTCGTTTTCGTCGCCGTAGGGGAAGATGTATGCGTTTTCGGCATCGGCAGCGAGCTGGGCCATGCGGGGGTTGTTTTTGAATTCCTGGCGCATGGACTTGGCGAAGTTTTTCCAGTCGGTGAGGTTGGCGGGCTTGGCAGGGGTGCCGGTGAGGGTGGTTTGTTTTTTGAGGAGCTGGAAAAGGGCGGTCCAAGTCTCGACGAAGGCGGGGCCGATCTGATTGGCAAGGCGGATGGTGGCGGCGTGGTCATCGGTTTTTCCGGTTCCTTGGAAGAAACGGGCGAGCCAGAGGTGGCGGGCGACGGCGAGGGTGGTGAGGGCGCTGCGGTGGGTGCGCTCGCTCCAAGTCTCGACTTCTTGCTCGCTGATGCGCTTGCCGGTCTGGGGATCGGTGGCTTGGCCTTTGGAGACGCCGCCGATCCTGCCGACGCCGGTGGTCCACTCGTCGGCGGTGATCTTGAGGCCGACCCAGGCGTGGCCGCCGAGGTTGGTCTCGCCGGAGAAGTTGATGGCGGGGATACCTTGGGCGCGGGCGGTATTGGCGCAGAAGTAGGATTGGTCGCCACAAATGCCGCCGCGCTTGAGGATCTCGGCGAAGGTGTATTCTTTGTAGGGATCGAGGCCGTTGACGGCTCTTTCCATGAGGTAATTGATCATGCCGTAAGCATTTCCCCAGTGCTTCTGGCTGAGGTGCATCTTGTCGAGGGACCACTGGAGCTCGCTGGTGGAGACGGGGGCGGAGACGACCCAGACGAGGTCGCGGGCGGAGCTGCGGTGGACGGGGGCGGCGAGTTGGCCTTTTTCATCTTTCTCGATGTACCAGTTGAGGCGGGCCTTGGGATCGACAGTGGCACTGGCGTCCGACCCGGAGCCGACGGGGTGTGAGATGTGGATTTCCCGGTCGAAGACGACGGCGCAGGCGAGGGTGAGGGGGAAGTATTTGTCCATCTTCTTTTCGAGGTTGGGCCAGGCTTCGGTGAGGAAGTTGAGGACCTTGCCGGCGTCGTCCTCGGGTTTGATGGTTTGGAGGAATTCCTCCATGGCGGAAGGGGTGGTGCCGAGCCAGGTGAGGAGGCTGCCGGTGTAGGAATCGGTAACGGTGGATTTGATTTCCGCCTCCGTGAAATGGCCGAGGAGCTGCCAGCGGAGGAAGACTTGGTAGAGGGCGGGTTCTTTCCAGATGGAGTCGAAGCGGGTGAGTCCCTGGCCTTTTCCGAGCTTGTCGAGGCAGGCGCTGATGGACTTGGCGAGGAAGGCGCGGTATTCGGTCCAGGCGCCCTCATCCATGACGCGGGCGAAGAGTTCCTTGTCGCGTTGTTTCGCTTGGTCGCGTCCGGCATCGAGACCGGAAAGGATGAGTTCCTTTTCCTTGGAGAAGCCGAGGGCCGCCTTGGTCTCGACGACCGGCGCGGCGGGGGCTGCCGGGGGAGGTGTGGAAATGGCTGGCTCGGGGGGCTTGGCCTCGGCGACGACGGGTGGCGCGACGGGAGTGACGGCAGGGGCCGCCGGGGGCGCTGGTTTTGCCGGTTTCGCGGCAGCGGGGAGGGTGACAACGATCTGCTTGGGCGGTGCGGGCTTGGTGAGTTCCAAGCCGAGGAAGACGGCGGCGATGCTGAATCCGGAAATGAGGGCGAGCTTCCATGAATCGGTGAGGCCTTGCTCTTGCGGCGCGGGATGGGCGGGCCCGGTCTGGATGCCGGGCCGTTTCAACTCCGGCCTCCTCACTTGAGGGGCGGAATCCTTGGGTTCATTGGGAGCGCGGTGCATGGCTGGGTGAAGGAAGATAAACGCTGTGCCTCATTGCCGTCTTTCCAGCGAGCCTACGGTGTTCCGCAGGTTCATGCAATTTTATAAACCGGAGCCGGGGTTTACGCCTCGCATTCCGTCGGTTGTCCGCTAGTCTCATGCCGCATCGTCATCCCGCCTGCCATCCGAACGAACTGAAATTTACCATGAGCCAACCCGTGCTGACCCCGGAAGATCTCGCGCCCATCGTGGCAATTCTCGCCGCTGAGAACCGCGCTTTCATGAGCCTCTATCCGGGCGAGTCGGATCGCCGCCAAGCGGTGCACACGGTGTATGGCGGTGCCCATTTATTCAAAGCGGACACGACCGGGAAACTCGGCGAAGTCGCCCTGCGCGCGCTGCGGGAATACGCACCGGACTCCCCCACCCTCACGCATGTGCTGGCGGAACATTGGGAGCCGCCGTTCGCGGAAAAACTGTATGCCCGGATTGTCGAAAAACTCGGCCGCGAACCGGTTGAGGATTTCCGACTCGATTTCGAGGACGGCTACGGCAACCGCGAGGACAGCGAGGAAGACGCGCACGCAGCGCAAGGGGCCTGGCAAGTGGCGGCGGGGCTTGCTGCCGGGACTTTGCCGCCATTCATCGGCATCCGCATCAAGCCGTTCAACGAAGATCTGCGCGAGCGGTCGATCCGCACGTTGGATATTTTCATCACCACGCTCGTTGAAGAGACCGGGGGGAAACTGCCGGGTAATTTCGTCGTCACCCTGCCCAAGGTCCAACTCGCCGCACACGTCACCGCCGCCGCTGCGGTGCTGTCCGCGCTGGAGAAAAAGCTCGGCCTCCCTGACGGGTGCATCCCGATCGAGCCGATGATCGAGACGCCGCAGTCGATCATCGACCGGCATGGGAACTGCCCGCTGTTAGAAATCGTCCGAGCGGCGGAAGGGCGCTGCCACAGCGTGCATTTCGGGGTTTACGATTACACTGCATCGAGCGGCATCACCGCCACCTATCAGGCGATGGGGCATCCGGCTTGTGACTTCGCGCGGGCGCACATGATCGTCGCGCTGGCAGGGACCGGCGTGCATCTATCCGATGGTGCAACCAACATCCTGCCCGTCGCGCCCCACCGTGGCGAGGCGCTGACGGATGGGCAGATTTCCCACAATCTCGCGGCCGTTCACGGGGCTTGGCGGATGGGCTATCAAGACAATCTGCACTCTTTGAGAAACGGGATCTATCAGGGCTGGGATCTCCATCCGGCGCAGCTCGTGGTCCGCTACGCCGCCGTTTACAGCTTTTTCCTCGCCGGTCTGGAGGCAGCCTCGGGTCGCTTGAAAGCCTTCGTGGAAAAAGCCGCACTGGCCTCCTTGTTCGGCGATGTGTTTGACGACGCGGCCACCGGCCAAGGGCTGCTGAATTTCTTCCTGCGCGGCATCGCCTGCGGGGCGATCACCGAAAGCGAAGCTTTGGAAACCGGCCTGACCTTGGAGGAAATCCGGTCGCGTTCGTTCTACCAAATACTAACCGGACGGCGGTCGCGGGTTAATCTTTGAAACGTGTTCCAAGCGACCTAGAGTTTCTTAATGAAGATGTTCCGGAACTCGACTGGATCATTGTGACCCGCAAAGCCGAAGGAGCCGCTCGTCCGCGTCACGCCGGGGTGCTTGCTCTTTGCCATCACGGTGGCCATGTCCACTTTGCTCAGGTCGCAGTCGAGGATGACTGTGCCATTCAGGACCACCTTGATCGTCGAGCCCTTGACGGTCACTTCCTGGAAATTCCACTCGCCGATCGGCTTCTGGAAGCCACGCTTGGCGGCCACCATCCCGTATGCCGAGCCGTGGGCCTGCCGCGGGTCGATCGGGCCGTTGACTTTTTCGTAATTGTCGTCCAGCACCTGCAGCTCGCACATACCGTCATAGGCGGTGTTGCCTTTGCCGGGGTAGCGGATGGCGAGGCCGTTGTTGCCACCGGCAGGAACCTTGAACTCCAGCTTCACGACGAAGTCAGCATATTCCTCTTTCGTGAAAATGGTGCCGCCCTTGTCAGGCTTGCAGACGATGGCGCCGTCCTTGATTTCATAGTTGTCCACAGGGCCGTCCCAGCCGGTGAAGTCCTTGCCGTTGAAGATGGAGACGAAGCCATCGTTGTCGGCGGCGGTGGCTGCGAAGGTGGTCAGGGAAGCGACCATTACGAGGATGAGATTGCGGATGATTTGCATGGCGTGATTGGAATGGTGGAGGAGACGGGGTGAAATGTCACTGCGGCAATTTGCTTTTTGCGCATCGTTCCTCCAAGAGTCATCGGGCAAAACCAGCCTGCCTTTAGAAGCCATAGCGAAGACTGGAGGGCAACCAAGGACTTCAGTCTATCCTCTACCCAAAGTGGAGCAGCAAGGCTCCGCTTTTTTCATGGCGAAGGCGCCATTCAGACCACTCTAGCCCGATGTCGCTCATCTAGCCGACTGCGGTGAAGTCAACCGAAGTAAAAAACAGAAAATTCGAAGATTTGCCGATTTCCAAGCTCTTCCGATACTGCTTTTCTCGTGGTCAGCAACATGACCGAGAAAAAAACCGCGCAGGAGCATCCGCTTGCCAATATCCTCATCAACGTCCTGATCCCGGTGCTGATTCTCAGCTATCTCAGCAAAGATCCGGCGATTCAGGAGAAACTTGGAAAAATCGCCAAGCCTTGGCACATCGGTCCGCTCAAGGCGATGATTCTCGCGCTCGCCCTGCCGCTGGGCTACGGGGCTTGGCATTATATGAAGACCCGTAAGGGCAATTTATTTTCGGCGCTCGGACTGGTCTCGGTGATGCTTTCTGGCGGTCTCACGTTGTACCTCTGGAATCAGAATGGCACGGTGAAACCGAATGCTGGATTTCTCTTCGGACTCAAGGAGGCGCTGATCCCGCTGGTGCTGGGGGTCGCTTTCCTAACATCCCACCGCTCGCCGACGCCGCTGATCCGGGTGTTCCTCTATAACGACACGATTTTTGACATCCCGAAGATCGAAAACCGCGTGGCGGAAATTTCCGGTCACGTTGCCTACGACCGGGTGCTGCTCGACGCGACTCGACTATTCGCCGCATCATTTTTCCTTAGTTCCGTGCTCAATCTCTGTCTCGCGCAGTGGCTATTCAAGGGCTTTCAAGCGACGGACATCGACGCGCTGGAAAAATACAACAGCATCGTCGCCGAGGTCCACGGCTGGGGTCTGGCAGTCATCGGCGTGCCGATCCTGATCTTTCTCTACTTCACCCTGCGCCGACTGATGAAGGGGCTGGAACAACTAACCGGGATGAAGGACGATGAGCTGATGCTGCCCCGTTAGCACAGCCACGCGATTTCCAAGGTCACTTTTTCACCGGCGGATCCAAGCGTTGGCCATCCTTTAACAAGCGCTCGCGGAGAGCCTGATAGGAAACTTCCTGCACGCTGAGGCCCGAGTCGATGGCGATGACGGCTGCCGTGGCGCTGCTTTGACCGAGCACCATGAAGACCGGCTCCATGCGGATGGAGCCGAATGCGATATGAGTGGCGGACAAGGCCCATGGCACTAGCAGATTTCCGCACTCGCCCGCGCGTGGCACGAGAGCCCGGTAGGAAATGCCGTAAGCGTGGCCCACCCTGGCTTCGACATCGCCCTCGTTCTTGACCATTCCATTAGAGACGAACCGTTGCACGTTGTGCGAGTCTAACGTGTAGGCACCCAGGCCGACCGAATCTTCCACCGGCAGCTTGTGCTGGCAGTGGTTTTCCGTCATCACGAAGTCCGATTTCATCCGCCGGGCCTCGCGGATGTAGAGGTTGTAGGGCCAGTTGCTGTTGTCGGTGAACTCATCCTTCGCCAATCCCCAGATGGCCATTTTCTTCCGTAAATTTTCAGGCACACGCGGATGGTTCTGCAAAGTCCAGAGCATTCCGAGCTGCCAGTCACGATGCTTGGCGGCGAGCTCTTCGCGTTGCCGATGGTTGAGCGTCGCCCAGTTCCAGTTCTTGCCATAGTTGTAGCCAATCCAGTCGCAGGAAATTCCGCTGTCATTGTTGGCATCCGTTTTTTGGTTAGGAACCATGCTGGTTTTGAAAAAGCCGCTGGTCTGCCCGCCCTCGATCGCCCGGAAAAGAATCTCGTAATCTGTTTCCTGATAGTTGGCAGGTTTCGGAATGGGAACCCGGTTAGACGCTAAGGTAGTCAGCACCATGCGGTAGCAATACGCTTGGAGCCGCTGGTCGGCCTCGCCCACCTTGCCTCCCATGTCTGGATTCACACCGGGCAGCAGGCCACTGGCAGGATCGCCCTTCACCACGTAGGGATCGATCCCGTTGTCCAGTTGATTTAGCTTACCCGGTCCGGTGATGCCGTTGCCGGTTTCCTGATACTCGGCATTCGCCTCACGTCCCACGACGAACGAGACGCCCGCCGCCGCCATGAGATCGCCCTCGTAGGAGGCGTCGATGAACATTTTCCCTATCACGTTCGTGCCGTTTTCTAGCGGAATGTCGGAAATTTTCGTGCCGGATTTGGAAACTTTGCGGTCGAGATCAAGACGCGAGTGAATCACCCGAACACCCGCTTCCTTCACCATGGCGTCGAACACGCCCTCGGCCACCTTGGGTTCGAAGGTCGATGCCAGTTCCGTCTTGGGATCGAGTGCCGGAGGGCCCTGGCCCAGGTTCTTGAATGTGGCATGCGGTTCTTGGGTCCATGCGGCGTCCTGTTGATAGTGCTGATAGACGCAGTGATAGAACTCATGCGAGAGTCCACCGAGAATGGCCGTGCTACCGATATCCGTCCAACCAAGTCCGCTGCTCGTCATGCCGCCGAGATGGCCGATGGGGGAAATTAGAATCACCTTCTTGCCCATCCGCGCCGCTTGGACCGCCGCCGTCACACCACCAGCCGCATCACCGTAAACCACCACATCGGCTTCGTCAGATGCCTCGGCCGCCCGCGTGGTGAAAAGTGCGGCGCATAGGATCAAGGTGGCATAGGCACTGGCTTTCAAAGAATGGCTTGAATGGATCATTGTTAGGAAATTGTTTGAATGGTAGAGAAGTAAGTTTAAGACGCAGAGAAACGTCTTTCATAATGGGCTTTTCATCATGACGGGCACATCCGGCAACCCGTTTCATTCCTTTACTCAAGGTCACAGCTTGATCTCCAGGCGGGCGGGGAATACGCGCCCGGGATCGCCGTGTAGGGCGATGTCGTCGGCTATGTTGGCGGTATCGCGTTTTACCACTCCGCTAAAAACTTGTTTGCCGTTGAGCACAACCGTGACCGGCTTATCAAGATCTAGCAGGAGATCGTCAAGGTGGAGGGTTAGTGTGTTGCCTTCGTATGGGATCCGGTCGGCCACCGGCGGCGGGGTGGAAGTGTTGTAAACGGAAGGCTCGTCTTTTCTGCCAGGTGGATTGATCTGGGCGGTGACGGTGATACTGTTAGTTTCACGCTTGGCCTCGGCGATGATCAAGGCGTCACGCTCAGGCACCCTGGCGAGCGAAAGCCAGGAAAAATCACTGCGGCGCTCGCCATCGAGAGCGAAATTGAACCAACACACTTTGTTCGTGTGGGTATTGCGTGTCTTGGTGGAAATCCACTTGGGGCCGGGGGCGTAGTCGATGCCGTGGCCTCGGCCAGGTTGGACGACGAGCATGTGGTCATAGCCCTCGGGGTCCGCTTTTTTGAGATTATCGAGGTAGTCATGGGCTTGGTGGGCCAGGTTGATGCGGTCGAACATCGTATCCGTTTCTCCACTATCATTGCGGTAGGCGGTGTTCCGTAAGTTGTAGAATCGTTCTCCACCCCCTGCACCGCCGGCCATGGCGCAACCGCCAGCGAAGCGGTCCGCCCAGAAGGGAGTCATGGCTTCGGTCCCGTATGCGCCCTCGGAAATTCCCATCATGTAGATGCGGTCGGGATCAATATCGCGGAAGAGGATGGCGCGGCGGATGATTTTATCGAAGGCGATGTGGTTGTGTTTCATCCACCAGCGGCCCTTGTTGTCATTGGCCATGCGGGGCACGAAGAACATGCCTTCCGGGAAGGCAAAAAGGCAGACCCCAACTTGCCTTTTCCAATCCTCGGTATTGACCTCCCATGCATGAGGATTCGCCAGCTTTTGATCGGTGCCGCCACCGCCGTGAGTTTCGAAAAACAGGGGGAAGCCTTTGGCTGGACGTTCGCCGCGCGAAAATAACAGGTAGGGCATGGTTTCGTTGCCGCAGGGCATCACGGAGGCCGTGAAGGTTGGCATTTTCGGGCGTTTGTCCGGAGCCATGGTTTTTAGTTCCGCCATGGAAGGCAGGACAGGGCAAACGGAGGCAGGGGCGATCTCCTTGTCCCAGCCGAGTTCGATGGCGGCGGCCTTGTAATCCGCCCACAACGCGGTCTGGGCGGCCGCGGTTTCCTTCGCACCGAGGACGCGCGTGTCAGGGAACGGGGCGCTGCGATCCTTGAGGCGACTGACAAACCAATCTTTCGCTGATGTGGCGCTGGATGCGACCGGGGTGCTCGCTGGCACAGTATTCTCGGCAAAAGCGGTTACCGAAGCGAGGACCAGGCCGGTGAGGACAAAGAAGTGCATTTGCATAAGTCCAAGACGTCCCCTACCGGAGATTTACTTCAATTGTTAGTTCAGGCCGGGATTTGCTAACTGACAATGCAATGCACCTGAGAGAGTGACCTTGAAAATTTCAACTAATGGCCTTCGAGCGATGACAACCAGATGATTTACGCTTCGCAGAAGGGATTTCGCAATTTCCAGTGCCCTCCACTCAGTCCACCAGATTGTCCACACGCTGGGCCAGCTCGATGTCGAGTTCCGTCACACCTCCGGCATCGTGGGTGGTTAGTTTCAAGGTCACCTTGGTGTGTTTGATGGTGATGTCGGGGTGGTGCTGTGCTTCCTCCGCGATCTCGGCGAGATCGTTGACGAAATCTATCGCGTCCATGAATTCCTCGAACTCGACAGTCCGGGTAATGGCTTTTTTTTCGTAGTCCCACTCGGGGCATTTTTTCAATGCAGCGTTGAGATCATCATCTTCAATAAGTTCGGACATGGGGTAAATCGGGGCAACGTTCGGGCAAAGATTGCGGCGTCCGATTCACCGTTGGCAAGCCCCTTTCCACGCAGCTTGAAAATCAATTTTCGCAAAGCCTCCTCCACACCGGGCACTCCCGACAATTGATTCACTCCTTGGCTTGCTTTTTTTCGGACAAGCGCAACTCTTGCCCGACCCCAAACGACCATGAATTTTAATCCGATTCTCACTATCGCCACCGCGGTTTCCACGGCCCTCCTGTTTTCCTCCTGCGCCACCGCCCCCTCTGGCGGCCTCGGCCTCGCGGCTTACCACGCCTACGACCGCCCCACGAAATTGCCGAAAAATCCTAGCAACGTGCGAGTGAAAGTCTCGCTCAGCAAGCAGCGCACCTACGTCATGGAAGGCTCGGAGGTTCTGCTCGCTATGCCCGTCTGCGTCGGCGCTCCCGGCAGTCCGACCCCCACTGGCAGCTTCACCATTTATAACAAGGAGGAGAAAAAACGCGCCAACACCCACGGCTATGCCTACAACGGCAGCAACGTCACCAAGACCATGCTCGCCAACAAGCCTGCCGGTTGGTCTTTCAAGGGCACGCCGATGCCATACTGGTGCGAGTTCAAGGCGGACTACGGTTTTCACGCTGGCTGGCTTAAACATCAGCCAGCCAGCCACGGTTGCATCCGGATGCATGAAAATCTAGCGGTGAAATTCTATCGCCTCGTGAAAATCGGCACCCCCGTGAACATCGCCTATTCCCAGCCGGAAGACTCCACCTACGGCAATATCCCGCTGCCACCGGATGCCGGTCCGTTGCCTGACTACGACGGCTCGATGTATATTACAGACGGCTATTTCAGCCAACACAGGACGCCGAAATACAACTGATTCATGATCGGTTAATCACCGTCACTCCAAGGCCCCGCGACACAGCGGGGCCTTTTTGGTTAGCCGATGATCAGACGCACCGCCAGCGCGGCAAGAACCAAAGCAAACGCCAGGTCGAGCCATTTCACCGCGCGTTCGTAGCCCCGTTTCAGCGGCTGCCATTGCAACAGACAGGCCCACAACGACCAGAGCACGCAGCCCTGGCCGACGATGATGCACCAGATCGCAAGCGCCCAACTATCCGGCCTTTCACCTCTCAAAAATGGTGCGCTCATCGCCGCAAGGAAAATGGCGGCCTTCGGGTTCAGCAGATTGCAACAAAGCCCGCGAAGAAACGGTCTTCTAGCGGAAATTTCCCCGCCTGCCTCCGTCTTGCCGCCGGAATACCAAATGACAAATACTTCCCTGAAGATTCGATAGGCCAGCCACAGCAAATACCCCGCCGCCGCCCAGCCCATTATTTTCCGCAAGACCGGCAGTCGATCAAACGCCAGCGCCAGTCCGCCCACCGCGATCGTCGCATGAATGGCCAGGCCACAGGCGATTCCCAAAGCCATTTCGACTCCAGCCCGTGCGCCGCTCTTCAACGCAGTGCGCGTCAGTAGGATCATATCCGGCCCCGGGCTGAACTGCCCCAACGCCATCACCCCGGCAAACGCGAACAGTTCGCCACTCGCCGTCATCGGTCGCCGCGCTCGATTTTCACCGCCACCACGTAGTCGAGCACGGCCTTTTCATCGGATTTCTCCAAGCCCGCATGGCCGATCATTTTCGGCACCGCTGTCTGCCACTCATCGATGTCCAGATCCTGCGGCAGCTTGTATTTGTGACATTCTCCGCAATGCAGCATGTAAACTTCATGGCCCCGTTGAATCTGGTCGAGAGCTTTCCCGCTTTTTTTCGCCATCGCGGCGCTGGGGTTCGGCACTTCCTTAATTCCTCCCTCCGCTGGCTCGCTGCCTGCTTCCATGTCGCCCGGCTTGGGCGCAGAGCCGATCCCAGCGCATGAAACCACCCAACAAGTGCCCAGCAGCGCCATCATTCCGATCCATGCCGTTCGCATGACGAGACTCTACCCCCACCCCTCTGACCAACTCAACCCTCGAAATCAACCCACACTCGGCAGGTGATCGATTTTGACAAATCCACCTTCATCCCTAAATCTCCGACCCGCGCCAAGCGACGGCCACAAACACCCCGTCCATTTTTCACAACGATCCGCACATGAACACACTCCGCACCTTCACCACCGGCTCTGGAGCCGAAGGAAAATTCCATTCGCTCCCCGCCCTCGCCGAACAAGGTTTCCCGAATCTCAGCAAACTCCCGGTTTCGATCCGCATCGTTCTCGAATCGCTCCTCCGCAACAACGACGGCCTCAAGGTCTCGGATAAGGACATCACCAACCTCGCCAATTACAACGCCAAGGCTCCCGGCGATTATGAAATTCCGTTCGTCGTCGCCCGCATCGTGCTTCAGGATTTCACCGGCGTGCCTCTGTTAGTCGATCTCGCTGCCATGCGCTCCGCCGTCCACGGCATGGGCAAGGATGCGAAAATGATCGAACCACTCGTCCCCGTCGATCTCGTGGTAGATCACTCGGTGCAAGTCGATTACGCAGGCACTGGAAGTTCGTTAGAAAAAAACCTCGATCTGGAGTTCCACCGCAACCGCGAGCGCTACGAGTTCCTGAAATGGGGCGAGCAAGCCTTCGATACCTTCAAAGTCGTCCCTCCCGGCATCGGCATCGTCCACCAGGTAAATTTGGAATACCTCGCGAAATGCGTGCTCGATAAAAACGGCGTTTATTACCCGGACACCCTCGTCGGCACCGATTCCCACACCACCATGATTAACGGCCTCGGCGTCGTCGGTTGGGGCGTTGGCGGCATCGAGGCGGAGGCTGGCATGCTCGGCCAGCCCGTCACTTTCCTCGTCCCCGAAGTCGTCGGCGTCTATCTAACCGGCGAACTCAACACCGGCGTCACCGCCACCGACCTCGTTCTGCTGGTGACCGAAGTTTTGCGCAAAACCAAGGTCGTCGGAAAATTCGTCGAGTTCTACGGCCCCGGTGCGAAAGCCCTCAGCCTGCCAGACCGCGCCACCATCGCCAACATGGCCCCCGAATACGGCGCGACCATGGGCTTCTTCGGCATCGACGAAATCACCACCGGCTACCTCGCTGGCACCGGTCGCTCGCCGGAACTTTGCACCACCGTCGAGAATTATTACAAAGCCCAAGGCCTCTGGGGCATCCCAACCGCCAAGGACGCACTCGAATTCACCCAAGTCGTCGATATCAACATTTCGACCGTGAAACCCGGAGTCGCCGGCCCGAAGCGCCCGCAAGACCGCATCGAAATTGATTCCCTCAAGACCAAGTGGGCATCCCTGCTAACAGGCCCTGCGCCAGACGGCTACAACAAACAGCCTACCTCCGGTTCCGAGGAACCACTCGATCTCCCACCCTCGCTCGACAGCGTGCCTGATCAGACTTCGGACTTCGCATCCGCTTTCGGTGCGAATGTCGGTGTTGTTACCGAAACCAACGATGAACTCTCCTATCCGCTCTGGGAAGTCACCGTGGACAGCAAGGATGGCATCAAGGACACCATCACCCACGGCTCCGTGCTCATCGCCGCCATCACCTCTTGCACGAATACTTCAAACCCCAGCGTCATGCTCGCCGCCGGTCTGCTCGCGCAAAAGGCCAATGCCAAGGGCCTTACCGTGAAGCCATCCGTGAAGACCTCGCTTGGACCTGGCTCCCGCGTCGTCACGGATTACCTCAACAAAACTGGCCTTCAAGCCGAGCTCGACACCCTCGGATTCCAAACCGTCGGCTACGGCTGCACGACTTGCATCGGCAACTCCGGCCCGCTCGATGCCGGCATCGAGGACGTCGTGAAATCTGAGGACATCATCGCCGCCTCTGTTCTATCAGGTAACAGAAATTTCGAGGCCCGCGTCCACCAATCCATCAAGGCGAATTTCCTAATGTCCCCTCCCCTCGTCGTCGCCTTCGCCATCGCTGGCACGGTCGATATTGACATGGAAACCGAGCCACTCGGCTACGGCACCGACGGCCACCCGGTCTTCCTAGCAGACATCTGGCCGAGCTCCGCCGAGATCGAGGAAGCCATGAACTCCTCACTCAAGCCCGACGTTTTCCGACAACTCTACACCGGCTTCTCCACCCAGAACCCGAAGTGGAACGAGATCAAATCCTCCACCGGAAATGTTTACGACTGGGACCGCGAATCGACCTACATTCAGGAGCCTCCCTTCTTCGACGGCTTCACCCCCACCCCGCGCGACATCGTGGAAATCCACGGTGCACGCCCACTCGGTATCTTCGGGGATTCCGTCACCACCGACCACATTTCCCCCGCCGGAGCCATCAAGAAAGACAGCCCCGCAGGCCGTTTCCTCGGTGAAAAAGCCGTGGAATTCGCCGATTTCAACTCCTACGGTTCCCGCCGTGGCAATGACCGCATCATGACCCGCGGCACCTTTGCCAACGTCCGCATCAAGAACCTCATGGTTCCCGGCATCGAAGGCGGAGTCACAAAAATCGACGGCGAAACCAAAGCCATCTACGACGCCGCCGCCATCTATCAGGAAAACGCCATCCCCACCATCATCATCGGTGGCGAGGACTACGGCATGGGTAGTAGCCGCGACTGGGCCGCCAAGGGCACAACCCTGCTCGGCGTCAAAGCCGTCATCACCAAGTCCTTCGAGCGCATCCACCGCTCCAACCTCGTCGGCATGGGCGTGCTGCC
>JANXMQ010000057.1 GCA_025354565.1 Akkermansiaceae bacterium | reverse complement strand
TCACGAGAGCCACGCAGAGAACCCAGCGATTCATCCGTTGGGTTCGCGTGCGGATTTACCAACGGGCCCCCTGGAGCGAATCCATCGCCCGCTTACGCCAACTCTGGACCCTGCAAACCTGAGAGTTTTCCACACCGATCGGCGTGAGATTTTCCCTCATCTCACCGTGGAGGAAAACCTCTTCATCGGATTGAACGCCCGCGGCCAGAAGCGCGATGCAAGTCAGACGGAGCGTATTTATACGCTTTTCCCTATCATTAAGGAGTTCCTCCATCGCAAGGGGGGTATGCTTTCTGGTGGCCAGCAGCAGCAGCTCGCTATTGGTCGCGCCTTGCTGACTAGGCCAAAACTATTGATTCTCGATGAGCCAACAGAAGGCATTCAACCTAACATTATCGATCAAATCGGAGACGCCATCAAAATGCTCCGAGCCGAAGGTGAGATGAGCATTCTTCTCGTCGAGCAATACCTCGATTTCTGCAAGGAACTGGGAGATGACTTTGCAATTTTGGAGCGCGGATCTGTGGCCGCAGCAGGTCAGATGTGCGACCTCACAGAGGATGTGGTGAAGAAATTTTTAACAGTTTAAGGAAGTTCTTAGGTCTCGATTGATCAAGTCGGGCGAGTTTTGACCACTTGGGTTTTTGGCGTAATTGATATTTATAATTTTTAGTGTGAGCGTGATTCATGATGGGTCGCGCTTTCTGAAATTTCATTCATATACAAAAATTTCGGTCGTCAGAGATTGGCACGGATTCAGCTCATTAATTGGCAGCGGGATTCCGCTATCAGAGCACTAATACCAATCGAACATGAAAAGCAAAACACGTTTCAGTAAAAACCAATTGCCACATTTGGCATTCATGCTTAGCACGGCTGCCGCGATGGGCGGAACCGAGATGGCCCCCGCACCGGCACCAGCCGCCACCAGTGACTGGTTGAAAGTCAGTGGTTATGCCGCTGCGGCCTACACCTACACCGATGTGGATGATGGTCCGAATAGCCATACGTTCGTCGATGGTGGGCCGGAACTGGACGTTGTGAAGGTAGGCTTTACGGCCACCCAAGGCCCAGTCTCCCTCTACGCGAGTCTCTTCTACACCCCAGGTTTCACCGCTGTGGGTGATACCGAAGCGGGTATTCTCGATGCATACCTCTCTTATAAGGTTGGAGACTTTACGATCACGGGTGGTAAATATCTTACCTGGATGGGATACGAAGCCTTTGACACGGTAAACATGACTCAGCTCAGCTACGCAAATTCCGGCGTAGGTGCCGTTCCTGCATACCACAGCGGGATCAAGGCGGAATATGCGACCGAAACGTTCGGCGCCGGATTCAATGTCTCCGATTCTATCCGTGGCGGTAATGGCTTCTGGACCGGTGATGAAGATCTGGGCAACGGCCTCGGCTACGAAGGTTATGTGGTTTACAAAGGTATTCAAAAACTCACCCTTTGGGCGGGTTTTGCCTTCGATCAAACCGATGGTCTTGCGGATTACTCGACGTATGATGTCTGGGCCAGCTATGATATTTCATCTAAGCTAACTGTTGCTGGTGAAGTTGCTTATAATAACAACTCGGGCTCAACCAGTGGTATTCAGGGCTTGGCGTTCTTGAAATACGCTTTCACTGATAAGTTCTCCACCGTCTTCCGTTTCGGTTTCGACGATGTTGAAGCAGGTGTCGACAGCAGTCCTGATCAATACAAGTACACGATCTCGCCAACGTATGTATTCAATGATCATTTCCTCATGCGTGCGGAAGTCAGCTATATTGATTCAGACGTAACCGATAGCTTGTATTCAGGCGTCCAGGCGTTGCTGAAATTCTGAATATAAAAATCTTCTGCATCAAACGGTTGTGGCGGGAGAGCTCAATGTATTGTCTGACGTTGCGCTCTTCCGCCTACTGTTTTCTTCTTCCCATATCTTAAGTTACTAAAATTTAATTATCTTTAAAAACATGATCTCTCGTTTCATCCCCTCCGCACTCGGTGCGTTAGCCCTCACCGCTGCTGTTGTCCGCGCTGAGGATACTGTCAAAGTCGGCGTGCTCCATTCTTTGAGCGGCACCATGGCGATCAGCGAAACTTCGCTCCGCGATGTTCTGTTATTCACTTTCGACGAAATCAACGCTGCTGGCGGCGTGATGGGCAAAAAAATCGAACCTGTCGTGGTGGACGGTGCTTCCAACTGGCCGCTATTCGCAGAAAAGGCAAAGCAACTTCTTGATCAAGACAAGGTCTCAGTGACCTTTGGTTGCTGGACTTCTGTAAGCCGCAAGTCGGTTCTTCCGGTGTTTGAAGAAAAGAAGGGTCTGCTCTTTTACCCCGTGCAATATGAAGGTGAAGAAATGTCTCCAAACATTTTCTATACCGCAGAGGCTGTCAATCAACAGGCCACCCCTGCTATTGATTACCTTCTCGCTGAGGGCAAGAAAAAGTTCTATTTGCTAGGCTCGGACTATGTATATCCGCAGACGACTAACCTCGTGCTTCTTGAGTACCTCCTTAGCAAGGGCGTGCCTCTCGAAAACATCGGCGGTGGCTTCACTAAGGATGGCTCCGGCAAGATCATCTCTGCCGGAAAGTACACTCCATTTGGCCACACCGATTATCAGCAAATCATCTCAGAGATTAAACAATTTGCCGCCAGTGGTGATGCCTGCATCGTGAGCACCCTTAATGGTGATACTAACGTGCCATTCTTTAAAGAGTATGCCGCTGCTGGCCTCACCGCCGAGTCCTGCCCAGTGATTAGCTTCTCGGTTTCCGAGGATGAGTTCCGTGGCTTGCCTGCCAGCCAACTGGTGGGTCAGTTAGGCTGCTGGACTTACTTCGAGTCTATCAAGAGCCCGGACAACGCCAAGTTCATCAAGAATTTCCAAGCATGGCTTTCGAAGTCCAGTGTTCCCGGCATCGTCAAAGAGGGTCGCGTCACTTGTTCACCGATGGTGCTCTCCTATGATGGAGTTTACCTCTGGAAGGCCGCTGTGGAAAAAGCCAAGTCCTTTGAAGTAGATAAAGTTATGGAAGCTCTCAAGAGCGGCATCTCTTTCGATGGTCCTGGTGGCAAGGTCACCACGCAAGCGAACCATCACCTTACGAAGAATGTCTTCATTGGTGAAACCCGCGCGGATGGCCAGTTTAAAATCCTCAAGGAATACAAGAACGTCGTAGGTGAGCCATTCCTCAAAGGCACCTACAAATAATTTCTCCCCCCTTGTTTCGGTTAGCTGTGCATTAGAATAAAACCATGCCCTTTTTTCGGGGGCATGGTTTTTTTTGATTCCCCGCTTGGCATGTCCGTTGCTACTTTACAGCATTCACTTATGAAAAATCTCCAAATGGCTGACGCCAAAACACTTGTTGTGCGTTTGTTCTGCACAGCAGCCTGTTTTCTTCCATCGCTTTTGATGGCGCATCCCGGTCACTTTCATCCCGATGAAACAGATGAGTTTGATTTCCTCAAGGTGACATTTTTTCATACTCACGGTGCCTTCGAATATGTGATGACAGCATTGGTGATTGTTAGTATTACCCTCACGTGTCTGAACCCGAAGCCCAAAGTTCAGTTAGCTGCGTTGGCGCTGGCCTTCGCTTCACTCGGCATGCTGCCTCTACTCTAGTCTGCCGCCCTGATGCACCTATCTCCGCGTGAACAAGAAAAGCTTCTCATCGTCGTGGCAGGTGATCTTGCCCGGCGTCGGCGTGCCCGGGGCCTCAAGTTAAATTACCCAGAAACCGTAGCCCTCATCACTGCAGAGCTTCTGGAAGCTGCGCGCGACGGTAAAACGGTGGCTGAGCTGATGAGCTATGGTGCGACTCTCGTCTCCCGTGATGAGGTCATGGAGGGCATCGCCGAAATGATCCACGATGTCCAAGTAGAAGCGACGTTTCCTGATGGCACCAAACTGGTCACCGTTCACAATCCCGTCCGATGATTCCTGGTGAAATTATTACCCCGCCGGGCGCTTCCGCGATTGATCTCAACGTCGGCCTTTTAACGGTTAGTATTGTAGTTGCGAATACCGGCGACCGCCCCATCCAAGTAGGCAGCCATTTTCACTTTTTCGAGGTGAACACTTCGCTTCAATTTGATCGGGCTGCGGCTCGGGGATTTCGCCTCAACATTCCCGCCGGAACCGCAGTCCGTTTCGAACCCGGCGACACTCGAGAAATCCCTCTGGTGGCCTTCGCCGGAACCCGTGAAGTGCATGGCCTCAACAACCTGGTGAACGGACTGCTAGACGTATGAAACAAACCCGCGCCAACTACGCCGGCATGTTCGGCCCCACTACGGGTGATCAGGTTCGCCTTGCCGATACGGAAATTTTTATCGAAGTCGAGCGCGATCTAATCGCTGAAAACGGGGGCTACGGTAACGAAGTGAAATTTGGCGGAGGTAAAGTCATCCGTGATGGAATGGCGCAATCGCCGCTCGCCTGTGATGGGGATTCACTCGATCTTGTGATCACTAACGCCCTGATCCTCGATGCCGCTCAAGGCGTCATCAAGGCAGACATCGGCATTAAGCACGGCCGGATTGTCGGCATTGGCCATGCGGGAAACCCACTTCTTCAAGATGGGATTTCGATGACCATCGGTGCTGCTACCGAAGTCATTGCCGGGGAGGGTTGCATCGTCACGGCAGGGGGAATCGACACTCACATCCATTTCATCTGCCCCCAACAGATCGAGCACGCGATTGCTTCCGGCGTCACGACGTTGATCGGCGGTGGAACCGGTCCGGCGCATGGCACCTACGCCACCACATGCACTCCGGGAAAGTGGAACATTCATCGTATGTTAGAATCCGCCGAGGCTTTTCCCGTCAATCTCGGATTCCTCGGAAAAGGAAATTGTTCCTCGCCTGAGCCCCTCCGCGAACAAGTTCTAGCAGGTGTGATTGGCCTGAAGCTTCACGAAGACTGGGGAACGACACCTGCTGCCATCGATACCTGCCTCGGCGTCGCTGATGAATTTGATATTCAAGTTGCGATTCATACAGACACTTTGAATGAGGCGGGCTTTGTCGAAAGTACCCTCGCCGCGTTTAAGGGGCGGACCATCCACACTTATCACTCCGAAGGCGCGGGCGGCGGTCATGCGCCGGACATCATTCGGGTCTGCGGGGAGGCGAATGTGCTTCCATCCTCGACCAATCCCACCCGACCGTTCACCTCTAACACGATCGACGAGCACCTCGATATGCTGATGGTCTGCCATCATTTGGACTCGCGCATTCCGGAGGATGTTGCATTCGCAGAAAGCCGGATCCGTCCCGAGACAATTGCAGCGGAAGATCGACTGCACGACTTGGGCGCGATTTCGATGATGTCATCGGATAGCCAAGCCATGGGCCGCATCGGTGAAACGATCACCCGGACCTGGCAAACGGCGCACAAAATGAAAGTCCAGTTCGGTAAACTGGAAGGGCCGGGCCACCCCGCAGCAGACAATTTCCGTGCGCTCCGCTACGTGGCGAAATATACGATTTGCCCCGCAATCACTCACGGCATTTCCCACGAGGTCGGCAGTATCGAAATCGGGAAACTCGCAGATATGGTGTTGTGGAAGCCTGCATTTTTCGGAGTCAAACCGGAAACCATTCTCAAAGGTGGCCTGATCGCTTGGGCTAACATGGGCGACCCAAATGCCTCCATTCCCACACCACAGCCGACGATGTATCGCCCTCAGTTCGGTGCTTTCGGCAAGGCGATCGCCGCGACCTCCGTCACCTTTGTGAGCGCCGCTTCACTCGAGTCGGGCGGTCTGGATGAACTCGGACTCACGAAACGTTTGGTTGCAGTGAAAAATTGTCGAGCCATCACGAAGCGTGATCTTCCCTTCAATGATTATCTGCCGAAAATTACGGTCGATCCTGACACCTACACCGTCACGGCGGATGGCATGGTGCTTAGCTGCGAACCGATGTCCTGCCTCCCGATGGCACAACGTTATTTCCTATTCTGATAGAGAGTGGTGCTGCCGTGGAGAGGTTTGAGCGCCTCGCAAAGGTGCTGAGTAAGCTCTATCAACTGTTTGTTTTGCTCTGATGGCACGGGCTGCGGGTCAAAGCGAAGGCGCTGGTGAAGGGCGATGGCTTCTTCCAGCAGGGAGGGATCTGATAGAAAAGGGGGTAGCCGCGTTAACCAATCGGCATAGGTTTGCCCGAGCGGCCGGTAACCGAGTTGTTTCCGCGCTTGCGGCTCCAAATTGTGCAGCGGTGTGCGGATGATGGGTCCCGCATAACCGGCGGATTTGGCCAAATTTTCTGCCCGATGTTTCGATTTCCATAAACGCGTCGCCACAATCGCCCCCACTCCTATTGCGATGGACGACATGGCGAGCATGACCGCGAGATGATTGCTTGGTTGGTTTCGCCAGAGGAAAAAGTCCTCGCGGTAGCGTTTCAGACCATCGTCTAACCACTGTGTCGAGGAGATCGTAGGAGTCCAGCTACCCATCCAGTCCGGCGGCGTGGTATCAAAATCAATCCACACTCCGGCGTTCTCATCCCAAACCCGACACCAAGCGTGACCGTGGGTTCCGCGGATGACGAACTCGCGTCGCTTCGGGTCCCGCTCCGCGACGGCGTATCCGGTTGCATAGCGGGTCGGAATGCCTGCTTCTCTCAGAAGGAGAGCGGTTGCGGTGGCGAAGTATTCGCAATGCCCTTTGCGTTCCCGAGTGAGAAACTGCGCGATGCCAGTGGGAGATACGGCAACATAACTGGAGCTGTAAATTGTTAGTTTTCTCGAGTATTCGAAATGCGCCCTAAACCAGTTGCGAATTAGAGTAAGTTTTTCTGTGAGGCTTTGGATGCGTTTAAAATCTTTTTCTCTAACGATGGATCGACCGTGAATCGGGGTGATCCAATCTTCACGAGTCGATACCGGTGGGGAGGACAATGAACGGAGGAGGGTGCTTTGTTTTTTCAATGGAGGCTCGCAAACCAGTCCGATTTCTAACGCAATTTGATGAATGACCTTTTGCTCTGAAATGGGGATTTTTAAATCTTCCGAAGGGAGCGGCGGCTTCTCTGGATTGGTGCCGGCATGCCAGAGGACAGTACCGTCGATCACGGATTCTTTGGGGAAAATGCGGATGCAGCCGAAGGTGTTGCGTTCGATTCCGTCCAGCGCGAAATCACGCAAGCTGGCGGCATCACCCGGCAGTGGCAAAGGTGTTTCCGGAGCGGCGGCACCGCGCAACCTGAAGCGTGGAAGCGTGGGGCGGATCGCCATTTGATCCGCGTTTTCCTTGAGAAGATAGAAGGCTTCTCCGTCACTGGTTTCGCGCGTATCGAGGTCTTTGAAATCCGTAATCGCGATTTGTTGGTTTTCCCATGTCGCGGTGCGGTAGGTATTATAAGTTGCAGTTCGTAATAATGACGGGATGGGATTTTTGTCAAACGGGCGGAGCCTCCAAACGATATCCGGAGATTGCTGGACTACCCCGGGTCGTCCGATCATCGTAGAAACATTGTTAGGATTAAACTTCGGATCATACATACCTGCGCCGCCGCTGACCCATTCCTGCGCCCGCTGCAGTCCTAATTGACCCGCTACTGCCATACCTGCGGCAAGTAGTAGCGCGAGGATTAATGCCATCGGGCGGGTGCGAGGGGTGGAAAGCAGCATCCAGCCAGTCAGGGTGATGGTTCCGACTAGGAATCCCCAAGTGCTTGCGTTGGCTCGACTGCCCAGAGTCGAGGCGACCATCGTGCTGATGAAGTAGATGTTACCGAAATTTAAATAGATGACGGTTTCAGTTAGGCCCAAGCGTTGATTGCGTTTTCGGTGTTGATTTGCGAGGAAGGAAAAGGTGTGCAATGGCAGCGATCCACGCATTCCGAATGCTTGGATAAACTGCATTGGCACTAGCAGGAGGGGCATCCAAGTGAGGAGGCTAGGGAGGGCTGTATAGCGGTCGCCATCTAACCAAATGAGCACTGTGGCAAGGCCGATGCCGATCGACGTGAACTGCCAGGCGCGGCTGCTAGTTTCGTCATCAAAATCCCAACGGATGCGCACCCAGTGTGATGCTTCCACGAGCAATGCCAGCACCAATCCGATCGCAGGTCGGTTCGACATCGCTCCCCAAAAAAGGAGCGATGCGCCGAGCAGGAAGCGGGGAGGTGGGTAGATTGGGTTGATAGGATGGGGAGTTCTAAATGGAGGTTAAAAGTTTGTTAGGTAGCCGGCGGAGATCGTGCGCGATGTTTCCAGATTCAATCCAATGTCCGGGCATTCCTGCGGGTGCCGTGCCTTGGCCGATGACTAACGGTGCACAAATGATGCCTTGGGAAGTAAGCATGGTTAAAAAAGCCGCTTTTGATTCATTCCAGCCATTGAAAATTACCAAGCAAGACGTGAGGTCGTCCCGATGGCGCATGACCAAACGGGCGAGCGACGCATATTGGTTGGATCTCTCAGAAGTGACGCCAGCCAATACTTCTAGCAGCTTTTCCGCTCGTTCTAGCCCACGTCCGGCAGTGACAATGTGAGCGTGGTTTTTGATGAACATCAAATCGAGCAACGAGTCGCTGGTGTCGATGGATGCGGCGAATGATGCAGCGACTGAGACTGCTTCTTCGAATTGCTGGTCGGTGCGATCGCAAGACAAGGTGTCCAAGATCAACCCGTAGCGAGGATAGTAGGTATGCTCTAACTCTTTTACGATCGGCCGTCCGGTGCGTGCCCAGCTTTTCCAATGGATTTGCCGAAATGGATCCCCCGGGCGATAATCGCGAACCCCTACAAATTCGCCGGAGCTGCCAATGGTGTTAGTGTTAGCCTCCCCTGTGATTTTAAACGCTGCACTGCCGGGCAGCTCGATGGGAGGCAGTGGGTAGCGGCGCGGCAGGGCGGTGAAGGTGGCGTCCGGCGCATTTACTTTACGGCACCTTTGGAACACTCCGAATGGATCGGGGAGTAGCACGCGGAGATCATCCAGCCGGATGACGCCCCGGCGCAGCGGAGTGAGCTCGATGAAAACCCTCGTGTGCTGTCCTCGCTTGAGGTTGAGATCCACCGCAGAAAATCCACCGTCAAATAGGCGGTTCCTCATCATCAGCCATTGCCAGCGGAAATAGGCGAGAGTGCGGTCAAACCCATTGCGCTCCTCCTCTCCGGGTTCTTTCAATCGTGAAAAATCCTCAAGACTCGGCCGCGGATCGGGCACGGATTCGGCGAGGGAGGCACGACTTAGAAATTTTTTGCCATCTTGCCACACTTGGACCGAGTAGCGCAGGGGCTCGCCGACGGTGGCATAGCGTGGCAGCTCTCTTTTTGCCTCCACAGAAGCGCGCCGGATGAATGCCCATGGCCCGGCGATGATCATCATTCCCAAGCTCAATGATAGAAGCTGATAGACTGCATGGCTGTCGCGGCTGATGGCGAGAAAGGTGGCCAGCACAAAGACTAATCCAAGGGCTGTGCCGGCAGGCTTTAATCGACGAGCGACGAAAAAATGGAGACCGGCAGTCTTGAAGTAGATCCAATGCAGCCAGCGATTCAAGCGCCCGCGCTGTTCAGTTAGCAGCTCGCCGGTCGCTGGAGATTGCACACTCATCACAATGGATTCTATGCGGGAACCGGTATTTGATCAATGAGGTCTGCAACGATTTGTCGGGCGTTCGCACCCGCATATTTGGCTTCTGGTGCGAGCACCATCCGGTGGGCGATCACATCGGCAGCGACCGATTGAATCAGTTCGGGTGAAACAAAATCTTTGCCCTCAAACAAGGCGAGCGCTTGGGAAACTTTCATTAAAGCCAGAGAGGCCCGCGGACTGGCGGCTAACTGGATTGCCGGATGACCGCGCGTCGCGCTCACCAACGCAACGACGTAGTGGCGGAGCTCCTCGCTGAAGCGGACGCGACGCGCGGCGGCCATCAGCTCGAGAATTTCCTCACGGGAGACGGCGGCTGCTAGAGTGTCCACCGGATGGGCATGCGCTTGGTCTGATAGAATGGAGGCTTCCTCGGCGGCACTGACGTAGCCCAGCGTGCACTGAATGGCAAAACGGTCCATCTGCGCTTCCGGCAAAGGATAGGTGCCACGAAACTCCACCGGGTTCTGAGTGGCGATGACAAAGAAGAGTCCATCAAGATCATAGCGCTGTCCTTCGATGGTTGCCTGCCGCTCACCCATCGCCTCTAACAATGCGCTTTGGGTGCGCGGTGAGGCGCGATTGATTTCGTCAGCAAGAAGTATGTCTGTGAAAACTGGGCCTGGATGAAACCGGAATTCCTGAGTGCGAGGATCGAGCACGGAGATCCCGAGGATGTCGGATGGCAGCAGGTCTGGGGTAAACTGCACACGCTTAAAAACTGTGCCGCTGATCGACTTGGCGATTGCCTTGGCGAGCGTTGTTTTTCCAGTACCAGGGAAATCTTCCAGCAGGACATGGCCGCCGGAAATCAAGCAGGCGAGCACGCGGCGGACTACCTCGGATTGGCCGCGCACCACCGAACAAACAGCGGTTTCCAAGCGGGATGCGATTTCTGAAACAATCATGGTTTGGTGTATGATTCCAACGTGCCGGATGGTGCTCGTCGAGGCTTTCATTTGATCTCTCAGAAATTTGTCCCGTGGCGGCAAGGCGGGGGTAGGTGGATGCGTCGGTTCTTGGGTCTCGTGCGACGCGAGCGTGAAACGCAGCTTGTTACCTTCGCGTCGATTTGAGAGCTTTCAAATCATGCAAAATGACCCGTATGCCTCTCCTAGCACGACCGCTCAGGAGGCTGGCCCTGCCCTTGACTCCCAAGTTTCCCAAGCTGTTCTCCAGCAATTGGCAGGCACGAAGCCATGGGTGCGGTTTATGTCCGTGCTGATGTTTTTCGGCGCGGGAATGATGTTGCTGCTGGCGGTGGTGATCGCCCTCGCTGGTTCGCAAATGAGCAGGCTTTCCGCTATACCTGGTGCTGCGCCGGGAGCGGCACCGATGTTATCGGGGATGATGGGAACAATGATCGCGATATTATACGGCGTTCTATCCATCGTTTACATTTATCCCGCGCTGAAGCTGTGGAATTACGCCAGCCGTATCGGTGACTTGCTGATGACCGGTAGCCAGCAGGATCTGGTCAATGCGCTGGGCCAGCAGCGCTCGTTTTGGAAATTTCTCGGGATTCTGGTCTTGGCGATGTTTGTGCTCTATTTCGTGGCGGTTGTGGCGATGGTCGTGTTTGGCGGGATCGCGGCGTTGAAAATGCACCGGTGAGCGGAGTGCATCAGGTGCCTGTTGATCGCTCCAGTTTTGAACTTCCTCGGCCTGCTCTTTGCGCCCCGCAAACGACCTGAATCCAACGAATCCGCAGGCTGCCGCGAGGGATTTCCTGGCGTCCGGATGGATTTTGCTGAAAACAAGTTCCTTTGGCCTTGCCATACTGGGTGAGCCCCCTAGTTTCGGCGTCCGTTTTTCTTTTTGCTGGCAGACGGTTGGCGCCCCGGTGTCTGTCAGTATTTCCACTTTCCGGGGCAAATGTCAGAAGGAAAACGAACCAACAACACAACCCCAAACCAAGTAAACATATGGCTTACGCATGCGCGGAACCCACGAACAAAGAACTGAACGACCTCATCGATTCCAAATTTCGCGAATTCAACGCGGGATCGATCGTCAAGGGCACGATTCTCGAAATCCGCCCCCAAGTCGTTCTTGTAGATATCGGCTACAAATCCGAAGGAGCCATCCCATCGAATGAGTTCGAGGATGAAGAAATCGAAGTCGGCGACGAAATCGAAGTGCTTCTCGAGAAACTCGAAAACGACGAGGGCATGGTCGTCCTGTCCAAAGAGAAAGCCGCCCACAAACAAAACTGGGAAAAAATTGTCAAAGTCTTCCAAGACGGCGGTCTTGTCCGCGGCAAGGTCAAAGGAGTCGTCAAAGGCGGACTCACCGTCAATGTCGGCGTCGAAGCCTTCCTTCCCGGCTCCCAAGTGGACATCATCCCACCGAAAGATCTCAACGAATACGTTGGCAACGTTTACGAATTCAAAATCGTTAAAATCAACGACGAGCGTAAAAACATCGTTATTTCCCGCCGCGAAGTCATCGAGGCAGAGCGTTCCGAGCTGCGTCAAACTTTCCTCTCCGGTGTCAAAATCGGCGACAAGGTCACCGGCGCGATCAAGAACATCACCGACTTCGGTGCCTTCGTCGATCTCCAAGGCATGGACGGACTCCTCCACATCACCGACATGTCGTGGGGCCGCATCAACCATCCTTCCGAGCTTCTTCACATCGGCCAAGCTGTCGATGTCGTCATCCTCGACGTGGACAAAGAGAAAGAGCGCGTTTCGCTCGGCCTCAAGCAAATGTCCGAGAACCCGTGGGAAGACATCGAGCGGAAATACCCGATCGGTCACAACGTCAAGGGCCGTGTCACCAAGCTTCTTCCATACGGCGCGTTCATCGAAATCGAGCGCGGCGTCGAAGGCCTCGTGCATGTTTCCGAACTCAGTTGGGTCAAGCGCATCACTCGTCCGTCCGATGTTTTGGAAATCGGCCAGGAAATCAAGGCCGTCGTTCTCGGCATCAGCATTGAGGAACAGAAAATCTCCCTCGGCGTGCGTCAGCTCGATTCCAACCCATGGGATGAAATTGAAATGCGCTATCCTGTCGGCGCTACCATCAAGGGCCCGGTCCGTAACCTCACCGCTTACGGTGCGTTCGTGGAACTCGAAGAAGGCATCGATGGGATGATCCACGTCTCGGACATGTCCTGGACCCGCAAGATCAACCACCCATCCGAAGTTCTCAAAAAGAACGACGAAGTGGAAGCCATCGTGCTTGCCATCGACAAGGCAAACCAACGCGTTTCCCTCGGTATCAAACAAACCGAAGGCGACCCATGGAGCCTCATCGACAACCGCTTCAAGGTCGGCGACCTCGTCAAAGGCACCGTTGCCAAGATCGCATCGTTCGGCGCCTTCATCAGCCTCGACGGTGACATCGACGGCCTCATCCACATTTCGCAACTCAGCGAAGACCACGTGGAAAAGGTCAAGGACATCATCAAGGTCGGCGAAGAGATCGAAGCCCGTGTCATCAAGGTCGATAAGGTCGAGCGCCGCATCGGACTCTCCATCAAGGCTGTCGGTTACTCCGATGACCAATTGAAAAAGGAAAGTGCCAGCTTCGAGAGCCTTCGTCCATCTTCCGAGATGGTCGGTCTCGAACAAGCGTTCAACCTCGCTGCCGCCGCCTCCGAAGACTGGAGCCCAGGTCAGGAAGATTAATCAAGGAGCGTGGGCGTCTCGCCCACCCACCATTCAAAAAGGCCGGACAGGGAAACCTGTCCGGCTTTTTCGTCGTGGCGGTGATCTTCGGTCGCCGCAAAACCCCAGTCTTCACCGAACACCGCCATCGCGGGAGCAATTTCAAAATCACAGATCGAGATGGCATCACCCGGCAGCAGACTACCTAGGAAAAGCAACAGCAAGGCGGCACTCCTTGTTGTGCCCTATCAGTCGCTACTGCGGTGCGTCTCACAGGAGGCTATGAATCCTTGTAAATACGCATTCAGTTCTTGTTTGCTGATAGATAAAAATATTGAATTTCAATGAGTCAAAGCTTCCCGCCCGAGACACAGCTACGACTTCAGGTGCGCCTTTCGTCATGAAGCTCCGCAGCCGGACTAACAAGCTGGTCTCAGCCGTGGGTGAGGACGGGTTGGCCGGTGAGGAGGTTGGAGTAGTCGAGGAGGATGTTCTCGGCTTCGCGGAGGATGATGTCGTCGGCGGGGAGGGCGGAGGCTTCGAGGGCGGCTTCTTCTGGATCGGCGTCCGGGTCTGGGATGGGGGCTTTGGGTTTCACGGGCTCGCCGGGGCCGGGGGTGGAGAGGGTTTGGAGGGTGACTTGGTAAGCGGCGGGGGGCTTGGTGCCACGGGCGAGGCGTTCTTTTTTGGCGGCGGCGTTGCGGGCCTCCAGGTCGGCCTTTTCTTGGCGGCGGGTGGCTTCGTTGAGGGAGACGGTTTTGTCGTCGCGCATTTTGCGGTAGCGGTCGATGTCGGACTTGAGGCTGGCGAAGTCTGGGTCTTTGGCGGTGCGCTTGCTGGAGCTCTCGCGGAGGGTGGGGAGGCTGGGGGTGACGCGATCGACGGGGGTGAATTTGGCGGCGGCGATGGTGTCCCAAGGGAGAGGATTGCCGAGGTCGGACTCGCCGATTTCTGGAATGTCGGTGAGGGAGGGAATGACGATGTCGGCCTTGACGCCTTCAAGCTGGGTGGACTTGCCGCTGGGTCGGTAGAATTTGCTGATGGTGACTTTCAACGCGCCGGGATCCGAGCCGGGGACGAGGCCCTCGCTTTGCATGATGCGGGAGAGGGGGACGATGGTCTGGACGGTGCCCTTGCCGAAGGTGGAGGTATCGCCAACGATTAAGGCGCGGCCATAGTCTTGTAGGGCTCCGGCGAGGATCTCGGAGGCGGAGGCGCTGAGGCGGCTGGTGAGGACGATGAGTGGGCCGTCGTAGGCGACGCTGTTGTCGCGGTCTTTGCCGACTTCCAAGCGGCCTTCGAGGTTGCGGGTTTGGACGACGGGGCCGGAGGGGATGAAGAGGCCGGTGAGGTCGATCGCTTCTTGGAGCGAGCCGCCGCCATTGCGACGGAGGTCGAGGATGAGGCCGGTGATGTTTTCCTTCTTCAGCTTGCCAATGAGGCGGGTGACATCGGCGGTGGCGGAGGTGGGGCCGGCTTTGGCGTTGCCCTCGCCAGCGTAGAAGGCGGGCAGGTCGATGACGCCGATGCGGCGGGGTTTGTCTGCGGCGGGGACGTCGATGATCTGGGCCTTGGCCTGTTGGTCCTCGAGTTTGATTTCCTCGCGGACGATGGTGATGGTCTTGCGGGTACTCTCGTCGGTGGCGGTGGCGGGGATGATGTTGAGGGTGACGGGGGTGCCTTTTTTACCCCGGATGAGTTCCACGGTCTGGGGCAGCGGGAGATCGACGAGGTCGGTGAATTCGCCGCCGGCTTTCTGCGAGACGCCGACGATGCGGTCGCCGGTCTTGATCAAGCCGCTACGGGCGGCGGGACCGCCGGGGACGAGTTCCATGACCTTGCAGTAGCCGTCCTTGGATTGCAGCGTGGCACCGATGCCTGTTAGGGAGAGGTTCATGGTGATTTCAAAACTCTTGAGCTGCTCCGGGCCCATGTAGTCGGAGTGCGGATCATAGGTCTGGGCGAGGGCTTCGAGGTACATTTCGAGCACCGCTTTGTCATCGAGCTTGCGCATGGTCTCAGCCATGCGCGAGGTGCGGCGGCCGAGAGTTTTGGCGATGTCCGGGTCCTTTTTCCCGGCGAGTTTTTCCTGGAGGTATTCGTAGCGGAACTGCTGGAGCCAGAGCGCCTTGGCGGCTGCTAGATCGGCGGGGTGGGGGGCTTTCTTGCGATCGTAGGAAAATTTCTCATCGGCGGTAAAGTCGAATTTCCCGGCGGCTAACAACTCGGAGATGTGGGCGACGCGTTGGTCGAGGCGTTCGAGGAAGCGCTTGAAGATGACATGCGCGAGGGTGGAGTCGCCATCCTTGCGGGTGGCCTCAGCGAGAGAGGCACGCGAGCGGGCGAATTCCGTGAGGTCGCTCTGGAGGAAGAGCATGTGGCCGCTGTCGAGGGTGTCGAGATAGCGGTCGAGGAATTTGTTGGCCAGCGAGTCGTCGAGCACCTGGTGGGAAAATTGTGAGCTTTCCAAGAGCTTCGAGGTGAGCTGGGTGGTGGCGGCATCGGTGGCCTTGGCATCGAGCGGGTCCGCGCCCCGGAAGCCGAACGCGCCCGCGCATGAGATCAAGGCGGCGCTGAGGGAAATGGCGGGAAGGGTGGAGGCGAGCGGATGTTTCATGGGAGTTGGAAATGAGCGGGTGAGAGACGCCGTCCTCATAAAACGAAGCGGCGCGGGGAAACTGTCTCTGTTCTCGGAATTTGTCTCGGTCAAAATTCCATCTCGCCGAACTAGAGGTTGCGTCGGCAAAATCCCAGAGACACAATCGGGCCAATGAAAAAAATGTCCGTGGGTTTTGTCGGCGTCGGGAGAATGGGTGCTAACATGGCCCGCCGCCTTGCGGATCTGGGTTACCCGGTGACTGCAATTTACGATCACCACGAGTCGTTGGCGGCTTCTTTGGCGCTCGAACTGGGCTGTTTCGCGGCCACTTCGTTGGCGGAGGTGACGGCGGCGGCGGAGGTGATATTCACGGTGGTCACGGATGATGCGGCGATGCGGGAAATTTTCTCCGGCTCGGAATCCCTATTGAAGGACGCGGCGGGCAAGGTATTCATCAATTGCGCCACCGTCAGCCCCGCCGTCCATGAAGCCGTGGCGGAAGCTGCCGCTGCTGCGGGGGCAACGACCCTGGCGGCGTGCATGGCATCGAGCATTACTCAGGCGCGGCAGGGCACGCTCTATCTGATGGTCGGAGGGGATGCTGCGGTGTTTGGAAAAATGGAGCCACTCTTCAATGATATTTCCAGTTCGCCCCGCCACGTCGGCGCGGTGGGGGATGCGGCGAAAATCAAGGCCCTCGTCAACATGGTTATGAACATCAATACCGCCGGGCTCGCGGAAGGCCTCGGTCTTGGTGCGGCGCTCGGGCTGGACTTGCAAGCGCTCAAGCAGGTGTTTGCTCAGACCGGCGCGAACTCCCGCGTGCTGGAAACCGATGGCGACGACATGCTAGCCCGGGATCACGATTGCTATTTCTCCGTTGCCCACGCTGCCAAGGACAGCGGCATCGCCAACGCCCTCGCTCACGCTGCCGGTGTTCCGGTCCCGCTGTCCCATGCCACCGAGGCACAATACCGGAAAATGATCGACCTTGGCCTCGGCGGACTCGATAAATCCGGCATCGCCGAATTGACCTTCCCCGACCGCGCCGGAGTCTAACATTTTTTCCCTATGATGACCGACAGCACCATCCACAACCGTCCGGGCGAAAGGCTCGATCACAGCTTCCATCCCTCTGCTCGCATGGATGTGTTAGTTATCCTCGGCCATGGCCTAACCGGCAACAAGGACCGCCCGCAACTCGTCGCCCTCGCCACCGGACTCGCCGCCCTCGGTTGGCCCTGCCTGCGGATTACCTACGCGGGAAATGGCGAGTCCGAGGGAAATTTCCGGGACTGCTGCATCACCAAGGAAATCGGCGATCTCCAGGCCGTGCTCGATGCCGTCCCAGACAACGTGAGCGTCGCCTACGTGGGCCATAGCATGGGCAGTGCCGTAGGTGTGTTGACCGCCGCCAGAGACCTGCGGCTCCGCGTGCTTGTCTCTCTTGCAGGCATGACCCACACCGCCGCGTTCGTGCAGCGCGAGTTTGCTACGATCACCCCGGATGAAGACTGCATGTGGGAGGATGAAAATTTCCCGCTCACCCGCCGCTTCATCGATGATCTAACCTTGCTCGGAGATACCCTCGCCGCTGCCGCTGCCGTGAGCCAGCCGTGGCTGTTGATCCATGGCGAGGCCGACGATCTCGTCCCGGTCGCTGACAGTCGTGATGCTTGCGAGGCCGCGAGGTGTGAGAAGCGCTTGTTGGAAATCCCAGGTGCCGGCCACTCCTTCGATGAGGCTTCCTATCCACTGCTCATCACCGCCACCGACGAATGGCTGAAAGCGGCGTTTGGGTGAGGTGGTATCCTGCCGGTCGCCAGTGGGTTGGAGGCGGATTTCCCAGGATCGTTAAGGCATACAAAATGCTGTTGCGCTGGTGGAGTGAGTTTCCTAGCTTGCGGGCGACTCTATTTCCCCATCGCCGTATGAAATCCAGATTCCTCCTGCTCCCCGCCGTTTCCGCTCTCGCCATCGCTTTTACCGGTTGCAAATCCGGGGGGGGCGATACCATCAAGGTCGGCGAATTTGCCTCGATTACCGGCAAGGAAGCGACCTTTGGCATCTCGTCGCATGAAGGCACCTTGCTGGCGATCGAGGAAGTGAATGCGAAGGGTGGATTGCTAGGGAAAAAATTAGAACTGCTCACGGAAGACGATCAAACGAAGGCCGGAGAGCCTGCGAATGCAGTCAACAAGCTGATTTCCAAAGACGGCGTCATTGCCATCCTCGGCGAGGTCGCTTCCAGCCGTTCGCTCGAAGCCGCGCCGATCTGCCAACAGAGCAAGATTCCGATGATTTCACCGTCCTCGACCAACCCGACGGTGACGCAGGTGGGTGACTACATTTTCCGAGTGTGTTTCACGGACATTTTCCAAGGCGCTGCCCTCGCCAATTTCGCGACGGGAACGCTCAAGGCGAACCGCATCGCTATCCTCACCGATGTGAAGAGCGACTATAGCAAGGGCCTCGCGAAAAATTTCAAGGAAAAGCTCACCAGCAATGGTGGCAAGGTTGCCGTGGAACTCGACTACAACGGCGGCGAGAAGGATTTCAAAAATCAACTCACCACCATCAAGGCTGACTCGCCGGATGCGATCTTCCTCCCCGGCTATTATAACGATGTCGCGCTCATCTGTATCCAAGCCAAACAACTCGGTATGGACATTCCGATCTTCGGTGGCGACGGATGGGAAAGCGATAGCCTCATCACCGTCGGTAAGGAGGCCGTGGAAGGAACTTATTTCTCCACCCATTGCTCGCCGGAAGAGGGCACCCCGGAAATGGTCGCATTCGTGGCCTCCTACAAGAAGCGCTTCAATGGCAAGATCCCGGACGCGATGGCCGTGCTCGGTTACGATTCCGCAATGGTTCTTGCCGATTCGATCAAGCGTGCGGAGACCACCGAGTCCGTCGCTCTGCGTGCCGCCATCGCCACCACCAAGGACTTCGCGGGTGCGGGTGGTAAATTTTCTATCAATGCGAATCGCGATGCCGACAAGCCCCTCGTTTTCATTCAAATCAAAGGCGGCAAATTCACCTACAAGGCCACGGTGAAACCTTGAAGAAGTTGATGGTGGCGGGTTGAGAGTTGATGGAAAAAGGATGCTGCCTTTTTACTCCGCTTCAAACCGCCAGCCTTCATTTCTTGTGATCCACAATCAACCCTAGACCATCAACCCTCAAGTGGATTGGCTTTTCCAGCAAACTATCAACGGGCTCGGGCTGGGAGCCATCTACGCGCTCATCGCCCTCGGCTACACGATGGTTTATGGCGTGTTGCGGTTCATTAATTTCGCCCACAGTGATGTGCTGATGTTAGGCGCGTTCAGTGCGTATTACATCGCCCCGAAGATCGAGAAAATGTGCGGCAACCAATCGGTGCTCGGTTGCATCATGGTTTCCATAATAGTGGCCGCGATCTGCGCCTGCATCGGCATGACCATCGAGCGCTTGGCCTATCGTCCGCTGCGCAATCGCCCGAAACTAACTGTTCTCATCACCGCCATCGGCGTCTCATTGCTGATCCAATACACGGCGCAAAATGAAAAGGTGAT
This sequence comes from Akkermansiaceae bacterium, assembly GCA_025354565.1. Lineage (GTDB taxonomy): Bacteria > Verrucomicrobiota > Verrucomicrobiia > Verrucomicrobiales > Akkermansiaceae > Luteolibacter. Next base: position 22,311 of record JANXMQ010000057.1, on the reverse strand, counting down.
CGGTGCCACGCAGTTGCCATTTCCCCAATTGCTGCCGGAGAAGGCCTTTCAATTCGGTAAAATCGTTATTTCTAGCAATGACGTGCTGACCATCTGTGTCACGATTGTCCTGCTGATCGTCATGTGGTTCATCGTCCAAAAAACCCGGGTGGGCACCGCGATGCGCGCCGTTTCCTTCAATCAGCAGGCCGCCTTGCTCATGGGCGTGCCGGTCAACCGCATCATCTCGTTCACCTTCGGTCTCGGCTCCGCACTTGCTGCCATCGCCGGGATTCTTTACGCGATGAAATCCCCCAGCATCGAACCGCTGATGGGGACGCAGCCGGGGTTGAAAGCCTTCATCGCCGCCGTGCTCGGCGGTATCGGAAATCTGCCGGGAGCTGTGCTCGGTGGGGTCTTGTTAGGAATGCTGGACGCCTTCGCCGGTGGTATTCCCGGCCTGTCGAGCTACCGTGATGCCATTGCTTTTGGTATTCTCATCCTGATCCTCCTTTTAAAACCTGCGGGTCTGCTAGGCCGCTCAACCATCGAGAAAGTCTGATGCCGTTGCCGGGAGCTAAACGCTGGTTGATCCTAGGAATCGCACTCGCGGTAATCGTTTCCTATTTTTCGCCACAATTCAATCGCTACTATCTCGGGGTCGCCATCGATGTCGGCATCGCAATCATTCTCGCGACTAGCTTAAATCTGATCAATGGTCACACCGGCCAATTCAGCCTCGGTCACGCGGGCTTCATGGCGGTGGGCGGATATTTCTCGGCGTGGATTTCACTGAACATCGGAGCAACAGCGAATGCGTTCTGGTATTTCCCTCTCGCGCTCACCGCCGGGGGTTTGCTGGCTGCGTTCGTGGGGTTGTTAGTCGGCGTGCCATCGCTGCGCCTTCGTGGCGATTACCTCGCGATCGTGACTCTTGGTTTCGGTGAAATCATCCGTGTGTTTGCCCAAAATACCGAAGCCATTGGCGCGGCCAGCGGGCTCAAAGGGATCCCAAAACTCACCAATCTCGGATGGACCTTCGGATTTGCTGCCGTCACGATCTATGCAATTTCCGCCTTGGTAAATTCCACTTACGGTCGCGCTTTTATCGCCGTACACGATGATGAAATCGCCGCAGAATCCAACGGCATCGATACCACCCGGACGAAAGTCATCGCATTCGTCACCGGAGCCTTTTTCTCCGGGATCGCGGGTGGGCTTTATGCCCATCATAAACAATTTCTATCACCCACCGGCTTCGACTGGGTGAAATCCATCGACATCGTCGTCATGGTCATCCTCGGTGGCATGGGCCGCACGGTCGGGGTGATCGTGGCGGCCATTCTACTCACCTTGATGCCGCAATTTCTGAGCGATTTTTTAGAATACCGCATGATTGTTTACTCACTTCTCATTATCTTGCTGATGTTATGGTGTCCCGCCGGATTGTTCTCGCTCATTCCCAAACGCCGTAAATCCTGATGAGCACGCCTCTACTGGAACTCGATAAGGCCACTATTAAATTCGGTGGTCTCACCGCCGTCTCGGAGTTTTCCCTGAACGTCGGGGAAGGGGAGTTGGTCGGACTCATTGGTCCTAACGGCGCGGGGAAAACCACCGCATTCAACATGATCACCGGCGTCTATCAGCCGACCAGCGGCCAAATCCGTTTCGCGGGAAAAGACACGCTCGGCATCAAGCCGAACCGCCTCGCCGCTCTGGGCATCGCCCGCACTTTTCAAAACATCCGACTCTTCGCCTCGCTCAGCGTCCTCGATAATATCCGCGTCGCCGCCCGATTGCACAATGGCGAGGGCTACTTCAGTGCGCTCTGGCGCGGCAAAAAATTCGCCAGGGCCGAGGCAGAAACCGAGAAAAACGCCCTCGAACTCCTCGAAATATTCGACCTCTCCGCGCAGCGCGACGAACTCGCTGTTTCGCTTCCCTATGGCGACCAACGCCGCCTCGAAATCGTCCGCGCTCTTGCGACCCGCCCGAAACTCCTGCTGCTGGACGAACCCGCCGCTGGCATGAACCCCTCCGAAAAGGAAGACCTCATGCGCCTAATCCGCTTCGTGAAGGAGCGTTACAATCTATCCGTCCTGCTGGTCGAACACGACATGAAAGTCGTCATGGGCATCTGCGAACGCATCGCCGTGCTGGAGTATGGCATCAAAATCGCCGAGGGCACGCCGAAGGAAATCCAATGTCATCCGAAAGTAATTGAAGCGTATCTCGGAGCCGCGGCTCTTTAGTTGATGGTTTATGCTTGATAGTTGATGGTGAAGTGAAAGATGAAGAAATAACTACAAAAGAGACCATGTTTGGATTTGAACGACTCGAAGTTTGGGAAAAGGCTATCTTATTTGCTGACACGGTTTATTCGATCACCCGTGACTTTCCCTCGGATGAGCCCTTCGGTTTGACGAATCAAATGCGTCGAGCTGCTGTTTCCATTTCTTCCAACATTGCGGAGGGCAGTTCCCGTAATTCAAAGAAAGACTTTGCACGCTTTGTAGAAATCGCCACTGCTTCACTTTTCGAGGTCGTGTCTCAATCATTCATCAGTCGGCATCAGGGCATGCTTTCCCCTGAGGAATTTCAAGAACTCTATCTCGCCGCAGAGGAGCAGGGGCGAATGCTCTGCGGTCTCCGTCGTTCATTGCTAGACGATGCCTGAGTCTTCTCTTCTTCTTGCTATCAACCATCAACTCTCAACCTTCAACTTCCCTTGCTAACTGTCGAAAACCTTCACGTTTCCTACGGTGCCATCAAAGCACTCCACGGCATTTCTCTCAAAGTGCCGCAGGGGAGTATTGTCACATTAATCGGTGCAAACGGCGCGGGGAAATCAACTACTTTGCGCGCTCTCTCCGGCCTTGTGAAATCGACTGGCACGGTGATATACAATGGCCAGGACACTTCCAAGCTCGCACCGAACCAGATCGTCGCACAAGGGCTTTGCCATGTCCCCGAGGGCCGCATGGTTTTCGCAAATCTCACGGTACATGAGAACCTCCAGATGGGTGCCTATCTCCAACGCGACAAGCATTGGATCGCGAATCAGACGGAATATGTCTTCGGCCTCTTCCCTCGCCTCAAAGAACGTGAAAATCAAGCCGCAGGAACTCTCTCTGGTGGTGAACAACAGATGCTTGCGATCGGTCGCGCACTCTTGAGCAAGCCAAAGTTTCTCATGCTCGATGAGCCATCGCTGGGCATTGCGCCCTTGTTGGTGAAAGCCATTTTCGAGCGCATCGTGGAGATCAACCGCGAACAGGGACTTACAATCTTGCTAGTCGAGCAGAACGCGAATCTCGCCCTCGATATTTCCTCTTATGCCTATGTGTTGGAATCGGGCAAAATTCTGCTAGAAGGTCCGTCCGCCGAACTCAAGGTGAACCCGGAAGTCCAGGCTGCCTATTTGGGTGCCTGAGATCAGGGCCGTGGGCTACCTGTCCTCAGATGTTTTCGGTAACTACTCCGGCGGGTCCAGATAGAGCCAGCGGGGGCTGACGAGTTTTTCGATGATCACACCGGTCCGGGACTGAAGTCCGACGGGGATGCTGAGGCGCAGGATCAAGGAGGTTTTGCGACCATGGTTCTGATTGAGGAGCGCAGCAATTTGTTCACAGATCTCCCCACCGATCGGAGCATAGCCGAAGAGGGTTTCATCGCTATCCATGGCGGTCAGGCGGAAGCAGAACCAGCGCTTGGAGTCGGTAAATTCGTGGCTGAAAAAATTGTCGGGCTCGACGTAAAGCCGGAAGTCGTAGGAGGTGCCGGTCGGGCGTTGGGTCGCGAAGGTGTCCCATTTCATCGGCTGATAGCAAACGAAGGTCTCCCAGTCGATCCGAGGTTCGCCGTTAGGAAGGATTTCGACGATGAGGTTGTGGCTTTTGTGATCGTCGAGTTCGACGGCGGTGACCCACAAATTCGCTCGGTTGGCGATGGTAATGGGTTGGAGCAGCTTGGTATTGAGGTGGGGATTTGCGCTGAGCGGGGCTGCGGCATAATAGCGTTCCATCAGCGGACGAACTCGCTCTGGTTGACGCACATAGCGGGCGAGTTCGGTGATGGTGGAGGCTTCGAAAAAAGCTTTGGTAGTGGCGTCGATGCGGTCGATGAGATTGCCGGCCTCCTGATCGGCCTGCGCGTCGCTGCCGATCACGGACTCGGTGGTGGTGCGAAGTTTTTCGGCCTTGGCGTCGGCCGTCTTCACCTGGTTTAGCGACCAGATAATCGCTGCGGCGATGATTGAACCGACGAGAGCAAACCAGCCCCATGCGATTCGCTTGGGGTCGGTAGCTTGCGTGCCCCAAGCTTCCTCAAGCACCTCGGGAACAGGGACGGCGACTTCGACGATCGCTTCGATTCCCGGTTGGTGCGTGCGGATCTCAAAGTCCTCGTGGTTGGGGATTTCCAAGCGGTGCCGCTCGCTGCTTACATCCGAGCTTGCCCCGAGGCGTGCGAATATCTCCCGCGCTTCGGTCGCGTCATTCTTGAGCCGGATGACAGGCGTCTTGAACTCGACGGCATCCTCATCCACCGTTCTCAGTTCAATGCGTTTTTCCTTACGAGCCATCTGCGACGGAACAAAAGCTGCAAAACTCCATCGACGCAACGCAACTCTCACTCTAAATCTGCGGCGGAAACCATCATGCCCGCCGAACCGCGCATCCTCATCGTCACCGCCGCTTTTGGCGAAGGGCACAACAGTGCCGCCCGAAATCTCGCGCTGGCGCTCGGTGCTGAGGGGATGGTGACCCAAGTGAGCGACCCCTGCTTGCTTGGCGTCCCGCGCATCACCGCGCTGGTGAATCACGGTTATCGCTATGTCACGACGAATTTTCCGCACCTCTGGGCGAGAATCTATCGCTCAACGGACCGCTATGATTTCAATCGCAAAAGTTCACCTATCTTGCGGATGGTCGAGGCGTCGCTGGCGAAGCTGATCGAGGAATTCCAACCGACCGCCATCGTTAGCACCTATCCGCTCTACCCTTATTTCTTGAGTCGGATTTTGGCGTCAACGGGGGTGAAAACGCCGGTATTCATCGTGGTGACAGACTCCATCGAGATCAACGCCGCTTGGCTGCGTGCTACCTGCGGGAGTTGGCTGGTCACCGATTCGGCGACGCGGGAAACGATGATCCGCGCGGGTTTGCCCAGTGAGAGAATCATGGATACCGGCTTCCCCGTGCATCCGGATTTCGCGAAATTGCAGCCCGTCGCGGCGGACGACGCCTGCGAGCCATTCCGGATTCTCTATTTCCCCACGGCGAAACTGCCCTTCGTCCGCCGCCACAGCCGGGCCTTGTTGGATGCGTCGCCGTCGGTCCAACTCACGATCATCCTCGGTCGCAATATGCGCGCACTTTACTCGCGGGCGCGGGAAATTCAGCTTGCCTATCCTGGCCGCGTCCGACTCATTGGCTGGACTCGACGCGTGCCGAAATTTCTGAACAGTCATCACCTCGTCGTCGGCAAGGCGGGTGGCGCGACCGTCCACGAGGCCATCGCCGCTTGCTGTCCGATGCTCATCCACCACCTCGTACCCGGTCAGGAAGAGGGCAATCTCCGGCTTCTGGAAATCATCGGCGGCGGGCATCTCGCCGAAACTCCGGCAGCCCTTACCCGCAACGTCACCGATCTCCTCGCCGATCATGCTGACGGATGGCGGACGATGAAAATGGCCCTCGCCCGCCACGGCCGCAACTCCGGAGCCATCACCGCCGCGAAGTTTATTATGGTAGAGATGGAGGGGGGAAGTTGATGGTTGAGTGTAAGAAATAAAGACATCCGCGCACCTGATCTGAATCATTAGCTATTCCTCCTCCTCCTATCAAATTCTTCCTCTCAACCATCAACTCTCATCATCTTCAATGACCTTTCTCTTCGACATTGGCCGTGTGCTGCTGGACTTCGATTTCGAGACTTCGATTTCGCGGCTACTGCCTGCCGGAATTTCCGATGCATCCTTGCGGTTGAGTCGCCTGCTAGAGCGTAAGGATGAGTTTGAAACGGGGTCGATCCCGAAGAATGCTTATATTTCCTGGGCGCTCGGTGTGCTCGGCAGCACGGCCACGCCGAGCGAATTCGAACATGCTTGGCGGCACATTTTCACGCCCAACGAACCGATGTGGGATCGTGTTAGGGGTCTCGCCGCCGCTGGACACCGGCTGATCCTGTTCTCCAACATCAACAGTATCCATTGGCCATGGTTAGTTAAAAATTACCCCGAGTTTGCCCTGTTTCACGCCGCCGTCGCCTCCTTCGAAACCGGATTCATCAAGCCTCATCCGGAAATCTATCAATACGCCATCGCGACCCACGGTCTCGATCCAAAAGACACGCTCTACATCGACGATCTCCCGCAAAACATCGCCACCGGTCGCAAGCTCGGTTTTCGCTGTTGGCAATACGACCTCAAGGATCACCCCGCCTTCGAGGACTGGCTGGCTGCCAATCTGAAATCCGAAATCTGAAATCCTCACCATGTCCACCCTCACCATCGCCGGCCGCGAGTTCAGCTCCAGGTTGTTTCTCGGCACCGGCAAGTTTCCTTCTAACGAGTCGATGCGCGCTGCCCTTGCTGCCAGCGGCACCCAAATCGTCACCGTCGCCCTCCGTCGCGCCGACCTCAGCGGCAAGCGTGATCCATACGCCAATATTCTCGAATTCATCGACTCGGAAAAATACCTGATCCTGCCTAACACCAGCGGGGCCATGAATGCGGAAGACGCCGTCCGTCTCGCCCGCCTCGCCGCCGCTGCGGGCTTGCCGAAGTGGGTGAAACTCGAGATCCACCCTGATCCGACCTACCTTCTGCCCGATCCGATTGAGACGCTCAAGGCTGCGGAAATCCTCGTCAAGGAGGGCTTCACGGTCCTGCCTTACATCAACGCCGATCCGGTCCTTGCCAAGCGTCTGCAAGAAGTCGGCACCGCCACTGTGATGCCGTTAGGCGCGCCCATCGGCTCGAATCGCGGCCTCGCCACCCGCGATCAAATCCGCATCATCATCGCACAAGCCATCGTACCGGTCATCGTGGATGCTGGCCTCGGCGTCCCTAGTCATGCTGCGGAAGCTATGGAACTCGGTGCCGATGCGGTACTCGTCAACACCGCCATCGCCATCGCTAGTGACCCGGTCCGCATGGCGATTGCCTTTAAAATGGCGGTCGAGGCCGGACGCGAGGCCTACGAAATCGGCTTGCCCGAAGTCCTCGACCACGCCAGCGCCACCAGTCCGCTCACGGGATTTCTCGGGTGAATTCGATGAACAAACACGCGAGAAATCCCCGTATCAAACGGATTACTTTTAACGATTTACCATGACCGAAGAACCCCATTCTAGCCAAACCCACCGTGCCGACCGCAATTTGATCGAACGCCGTGATTTCATGCGAACCTTCGGCCTTGGCACGCTGGCCTTCGCCGGACTGCGTCTGCCTGCGATGGCCGGCCCTTTTGCCCAAGCGGATTTCGATCATCTGGTGCCAGCGGATAAAAAACTAACAGCCGCGTGGGTGAAGTCTTTGTTCGCCCGTGGCGAGCGCGAGGTGCTGCGGGGCGACGATCTGAAATTTGTTGGAATGCCCATCGGCGGGATTGGCGCGGGCCAGTTGTATCTTGGCGGCGATGGCGGGCTGTGGCACTGGGATATTTTCAATCGTGGCGAAAATAGTGGCAGCAGCGGGCCTCACTATGCCAAGCCGCGCGCTATAGAGTCACCGCTGGCACAACAGTTCACAGTCAAAGTGGGCGATGAGATCCGCTCCCTGGATCGCAAGGGCTTTTCGGACATCACGTTTCGCGGTGAATACCCGCTTGGCATCGTGGAGTATGTGGACGCCAAATTTCCGCTGGCGGTGAAATTGGAAGCTTTCTCGCCGTTTATTCCGCTGAAGACAGACGACTCCAGCCTGCCCGCGACGGTCTTGCAGTTCACCCTACACAACCCGACCGCAGTGGCTGTGGAGGCCATCATTACCGGTGACTTGGAGAACGCCGTTTGCTTATATAACCGCTCACAAAATGGAATTTTGCGTAACCGTATCCTACGTGAGTCTTCCCTAACAACTCTGCTGTGCTCGGCGGAAAAACCAGATCTATCAAAACCGTCGCAGGCACCGCGGCCGGATGTGGTGTTTGAAGATTGGAATCACGAAACCTATGATGGCTGGACGGTGGAAGGCACGGCGTTTGGCAAAGGACCTATTAAAAAATCCGAAATTCCGGACTATCAAGGCGACGTCGGCGGTGACACGGCACGCGTGGTGAACTCCCACGCGACCGCCCCCGGGGATTCGATCAACGCCAAAGACGAGGCCAAGGGGAAACTCACTAGCCGAGAATTTGTCATCGAACGCAACTTTATTGCGGTCTGGATTGGCGGCGGCAAGACGCGTGCGAAGTCTCGTTTTGGCCTAACATTGCTGATCGATGGCCAGCCAGTGCAGACGCTGGGCGGACAGAATCAAAACGCGATGACGCTGCAACATTTCGATGTTGGAGCCTACGTCGGCAAAAAGGCTCACATCGAAATTCTCGACGACGCCACCGGCAGTTTTGCCAACATTGGGGTTGGTAAAATTTCACTAACAGACCAAATGGGCAATGGTGAACAATTAGAGAAACTGCTGGATTTTGGTACTATGGCACTGGCCTTGTTAGGAGATGCCGCGAGTGAGGCAAGCCCCGATGCCACAGCATCATTTGCGGAAAAATTATCCAGCTCGCTCGGTCGCAAACTCACGCTTGCCCCCGGTGCATCGGCAACGGTGACGTTCGTCCTCACATGGCATTTCCCGAATCTCTCGCTCAAAGGCCCGTTGGCAAATGCAGGCCGCTACTATGCTACTAAGTTTTCCTCTGCCCATGCCGTCGCGCAATTTGTCGCCGCGCAATTCGACCGCCTCGCCCGCGAGACTCGGCTGTGGCACGCCACTTGGTATGACTCGACGCTGCCGTTTTGGTTTCTCGACCGAACGATGCTCAACACGTCCATCCTCGCGACCTCGACATGTTTCCGCTTTGCTGACGGTCGCTTTTACGGCTGGGAAGGCGTCGGCTGTTGCGAAGGAACCTGCGGTCACGTCTATCATTACGCCCATGCAGCGGCGCGCTTGTTTCCTGAACTCGAAAGCATCACCCGCGAGAAGGTGGATTTCGGTCTGGCGCTACAGCCGGACGGGGCGATCCATTTCCGTGGCGAATTTAATAAAATTCCAGCCATCGATGCTCAGGCGGGAACGATCCTCCGTGCCCTACGCGAGCACCAGATGAGCTCCAATGGCGAGTTCCTCAAACGCAACTGGCCGGGCATCAAACGCGCGACCGCATGGCTCATCGCCAAGGACGGCAACGGCGATGGCCTCATCGAGAGCAATCAACACAATACGCTCGATGCCGATTGGTTCGGTGCGGTGGCTTGGTTGAGCGGGCTATATCTCGCCGCGCTGTTAGGCTCGGCTGAAATGGCGGATGAAATGGGCGACAAAGCATTCGCCGCTGAGTGCCGGAAAATTTTTGACGTAGGCCAGAAAAACTTGGTAACGCAACTTTTCGATGGTGACTATTTCATCAACAAGGTGGATCCGAAACATCCGGAATCTATCAACTCCGGCACGGGTTGTGAGATCGACCAAGTGTTTGGCCAGAGTTGGGCATTCCAGGTCGGCCTGCCGCGAGTGCTGCCGGAAAAGGAAACCTTGTCCGCGCTGAAATCGCTCTGGCGTTACAATTTCTCACCCGATGTCGGAGTCTATCGCGAGGCGAACAAACCCGGGCGCTGGTATGCCATGCCCGGCGAGGCGGGGCTACTGATGTGCTCGTTTCCACGAACCGACTGGGACTACAACCGAGCCGCTGGCAAGGGACCAAACTGGGCCGCTGGTTACTTCAACGAGTGCATGAACGGCTTCGAGTATCAAGTCGCTGGCCACATGATCTGGGAGGGCATGGTGATGGAAGGTCTCGCGGTGACGCACGCGGTGCATGATCGCTACCACGCATCTCGCCGCAATCCGTGGAACGAAATCGAATGCGGCGATCACTATGCCCGCTCGATGGCTAGCTACGGGGTGTTTCTAGCAGCTTGTGGTTTCGAGCATCATGGCCCGCACGGCCATCTCGGATTTGCACCTAAGCTCACGCCGGAAAATTTCCGTGCACCCTTCACCACCGCAGCCGGGTGGGGGAGCTTCTCCCAGCAAATCAATCACGGAAAATTGAGTGCGGAAATCACCCTTGTCTGGGGGAGCTTGCGCCTGAAAACTCTCGCCCTTGCCCTGCCCGCTGACACAAAACCCGCGACCGCCATGGTTTCGCTCAATGGCACAGCCGTCGCCTCCACCCAGACGGTGGAAGGCAGACGCATCGTCATCACCCTCGCCACCGTGGCGGAAATTGCTGCTAGTCAGAAAATCCAAATCACCATCTAATTCCCCATCATGAAAACCCGCCACCTCCTCGCCGTCCTCTCCCTCGCCTTTGCCTCAATGCTGCCCTGCGCCGCAGAAACTCAATGGCAAAAACAACTTGCCGAAAAACTGCCGCTGCTAGGCCACCGCAACTGGATTGTCATCGTCGATTCCGCCTACCCATGGCAGGTCAGTCCCGGTGTGGAAACTCTCGCCACCGGCGCGGGCCAGACGGATGTTGTTAAGGCGGTTTTCGCGGCTCTTGCCAAGACCACCCACGTCCGGCCCATCGTCTATACGGATGCGGAACTCCCGCACATTGCCGAACAGGACGCCAAGGGCATCACCGCCTACCGCACGGAATTGGCTGCCATTCTAGCAGATCGGAAAGTGCAAGCTCTGCCCCACGAGCAGATCATCGCCAAGCTCGACGAGGCAGGAAAAACCTTCCACGTCCTCGTCTTGAAAACCAAACTCACACTCCCCTACACCAGCGTGTTTCTCCAACTCGACTGTGGCTACTGGAATGCGGAGTCGGAGAAAAATCTGCGAGAAACCCTCAAGGCAGCCGCCCCCTCCAACTGACGTTTTCGCGTGACCGTCGGGAAATTCCCCGTCATCTTGGCCTCGGATTCACACCTTTAAATCATGGGAAATTTCACCGACTTCGAGACCAAAATGACCGCCGCAGGGATGGGCGATGCCGCCATCCGCGCCTTCCGCCGGAACTACGAGGCACTGCTGCGCAACGAAACCGGGATGATCCCGGAGGACAGCATCTCCCCAGCGCACGGACTGGCGTCCGCCACCGCCATCGCCCCGGCGGACGCCTCGGACAACGCGCTGTTAGCACAGGCCGTCGTCATCAAGCTCAACGGCGGACTCGGCACCGGCATGGGCTTGCAAGGTCCGAAAAGCCTGCTCGCCGTCCGCCCCGGCGTGAATTTCCTCGATCTCATGGTCCGGCAAATTCTCGACCTCCGCAAATCCAGCGGCGCGCACGTTCGGCTGCTCCTGATGAACAGTTTTAGCACCAGCGCGGATACCCTCGCCCACTTGGAAAAATACCGTGCGCAGGGCCTCGCGGATGCCACTGAGGTGGAGCTCATGCAAAACCAGATCCCTAAGATCGACGCCGCCACTCTCGCCCCGGTGGCTTGGCCTGCGGACCCGGATCACGAATGGTGCCCGCCCGGCCATGGCGATCTCTATCCGGCCCTGGTCGGCAGTGGTTGGCTGGATCGGCTCCTCGCGGAGGGCGTGCGCTATGCCTTTGTTTCCAACTCTGACAATCTCGGAGCCATCCTCGATCCCGCCATCCTCCGCCACTTCGCCGCATCCGGCGCGCCCTTCCTCATGGAAGTCACGCGGCGCACCGCCGCCGATCGCAAGGGCGGTCATTTGGCCATCCGGAAAGTCGATGGCCGCCTCCTGCTGCGCGAGGTCGCACAATGCCCGGAGGCCGATGTGGATCAGTTCCAAGACATCGACCGCCACCGCTATTTCAACACCAACAGCCTGTGGTTGCGCTTGGATCTGCTCAAAGAACAACTCGCCGCCGACTCCGGCGTCCTGCCGCTGCCGATGATCCGCAACAACAAAACCGTCGATCCCCGCGACAAGCAATCGCCCGCCGTCATCCAGTTGGAAATCGCCATGGGTGCCGCCATCGAGTGCTTCGAGGGAGCCGCCGCGCTCGACGTGCCGCGCAGCCGCTTCGCCCCCGTGAAGACCACCGCCGACTTACTGGCCCTGCGCTCGGACGCCTACGAGGTGCTCGATGACGGCCAAGTCCGTCTCGCTGCCGCGCGCCATGGCGTGCCACCGAACATCGTTCTATCAGACGACTACAAACTCGTCGATCAACTCGCCCCGCTCGGAGTCCCCAGCCTGCTCACTTGCCAATCCCTGAAAATCTCCGGTCCCATTCATTTCGAGGATGGCGTCGTAATCATAGGCACCGTCGAAATCAAAAACCCCGCCACCGAACGTAAGACCGTGGTCGCCGGCGTTTATAAAGACCAAGTACTAGAGTTCTGAGAGTTCCCACGAAACCAACCAAAGTAAAAGTCGAGCTTGGCAGGTTTTTGCCGTGGGTGTGCTGGCCCAGGATTTGATTTCGCCAAGCTTGTTTTTGAACTCGTCGAAGACTTTCTCAATGTCCCAACGAGATTTGTAGAGCAATGCGACGATTCCGGGCGGAATGCTGGGTGCTAGATTAGTGATGTAAGTGTAGATGAGGTTCGTTTCTGAATCTTGATAGATCACTCGCCGCACGCTTAGGCATCGCTCACACTACACGACAAATTTTAGGGTTACTTGAATTCTAACAATAACACCTGGAACTCAGCCGCGCCCATTGGGCCATCGAAAATTCCCGCGCTGCAGAAAGTGGCGTCTGGAAATGACCTTGACGGGGATGGGGAGAAGTTGTTCACGTAGGCGCAGACTTACCTGACGGTCGGCAAGCCGGGAGGTGAAGCGGAAGTATTGTTTTGAATTCACCATGACAACCGGAGAAATGGACACGAATTCCGAGGAACCGATGCCCCTGAGCGAGGGGATGCGCACCCTGCCGCGGAGGCTCGCGACGATGGCGGCGATTTATGCGATCCTAGGGGCCGTGCTGACGTTGATCGGTTGGGCGAGTGGGTTGCCGCAACTGACGGACTGGCCGGGAGCGAATATTTCGATGTTTCCTAACGCGGCGGTTTGCGCATTGGCCTGCGGTTCCGGGCTGCTCATGCTGCTGGGCGCGGGGCTGAAGCGGGCGTGGGCGCGCTGGCTGATCCGGTGCGCGGGAGCAGTGGCCATCGTGCTGGGCGGACTGACCCTGTGGGAGCACCTGTCGGGGATGAACCTGGGGATCGATACGTTGCTGTTTGAGGCAGAATGGGGTCAGGAGGCGAGCGTGTCGCCGATGCGGATGGGGGTGCCCGCTTCATTGTCGTTCCTGCTGCTGGGAGTGGCGCTGGGGGGGACGACGGGTTCGGCACGCTGCCGCCGGCGGACGGCGGTCATGGCGCTGCTGCCGGTGGTGATCGCTTCGCTATCGATCGTGGGTTACTGGTTTGGGGCAAGCCAGCTTTTCGGCATCGCCCGCTACACCGGGATTGCGTTCCAGACGAGCACGATTGTGGCGGCACTGGGGGTGGGCTTGGTGGCGGTGGTGGACGAGTGCGGGGTCACGGCGTTCCTGATGAAACCGGATGCTGGCGGGGTGGTGGCGCGGCGTTTGTTCGTGCCGATGGTGGCGATCCCGGTGTTACTGGGGTGGGGCCGGATCCTGGGGGGCGAAGCGGGGTGGTATGATAATGCATTCGGGACGGCAATCCGGACATTGCTGGAGGTCGGGGTTTTGCTGGGGTTCCTGTGGTGGGGGGCGCGGAGCATCTCGGTCCAGGCGGCGGCAGCCCGGGTGGCGACGGAGGAGCGGGGGGCGATCGAACGGCGGTTTTTTCGTTTCATGCAGTCGCTGCCGGGGCTGGCGTGGATCAAGGACGCGGAAGGCCGCTATGTTTACGCGAATGACGCGGCGTTAAAGGCGTTCCAAACGAGGGCGGAGGAATTGTACGGGTTTACGGATACGGCGATTCTACCGGAAGACACGGCGAGAATGTTCATGGAGAACGACCGCTTGGCAGTGCAGCAGGCGGAGGGGTTGCAGTTTGTGGAGACGCTGCGGCACGGAGACGGGGAGCTGCATTCATCGCTGGTGACGAAGTTTTCGATCCCGGGACCGGGGGGCACGCGGCCGCTGGTGGGCGGGATCGCGATTGACATTACGGACAGGCTGCGGGCGGAGGAGGCCCTGAGGGATGCGGGGCGGAGGAAGGATGAGTTCCTAGCGACGCTGGCCCATGAACTCCGCAATCCGCTCGCGCCGATCCGCACTGGCGTCGAGGTGCTGAAACAGGTAATGGATCAACCGGACAAGGCGGCGCCGGTCATTGGTGTGATCGAGCGGCAGACGGCGCAGATGGTCCGGCTGATCGACGACCTCATCGACGTTTCCCGCATCACCCGCGGCAAGCTAGACCTCCGCAACTCGGACATCGATCTGGGAGAGGTCCTCACCGCTGCGACGGAAACGGCCCAACCGCTGCTCACCGCACGCGGTCACGAATTCTCGGTTTCCCTGCCGGGGGCTCCCGTCCTAGTCCACGGGGATGCGAGCCGTCTCTCACAGGTCTTCTCGAATCTACTGACCAACGCGGCCCGATACACTCCTGAAGGAGGAAAAATCCGGCTCGGCGTGGAGACCGCCCCGGACCGAGTAACGGTTAGCATCGCGGACAATGGGGACGGCATCGAGTCCGACATGCAGCACGCGATTTTCGAAATGTTCACCCAGGTCAAGCGCGCGGGTCTTTGCCCCACCGACGGCGGCCTCGGCATCGGCCTGACACTTGTGCGACTCATCACGGAGATGCACGGCGGCACGGTCGAGGTCCGCAGCGAGGGCCGTGGCACGGGCAGCGAGTTCCGCATCTGCCTGCCGCGGATTTTCCGGCAGGCGGAGACGGTGCTCCCATCCTCCGCGGCGAACAAAAACTCTTCACCCAGGCGCGGCAGGATTCTCGTAGTGGATGACGGAGTATCCACGGCCAACATCCTTTCGATGTTTTTCGATCTCGAAGGTTATGACACCCGAACCGCCTACAATGGCGCAACCGGCCTGGAAATTGCCCGGGAATACTGCCCCCATGTGGCATTCATTGACATCGGGATGCCGGAAATGGATGGCAATGAAACAGCTCGCCAGCTGCGCGAAATTCCTGGTTGCGAATCCACCATCCTCATCGCACTGACCGGCTGGGGGCAGGATGACGACCGCAGGAAAACCCAGGAGGCAGGCTTCAACCATCATCTCGTCAAACCTGCCGCCCCCGCGATGCTGCGAGAGATGCTGGCGCAACTCGACCTGTGAGGCCATGGGCTCGTGTCCAGCGCCGGGAATCCACCGCTGCTATCAGAAACGGCGTCGCTGTGGAAGCAGGCGGAGGCAGTGGAGGACGGGGAACCTGACTGCGCTGATGGTTTTCCACATGTATCTCGCGCATCCCGGTGCCATGACCCGGGCGAACTTGCTGGTGGACGCGAAGGTCAGGAACTCTCCGGTCTTCATCCGCGGCGAGGCCAAGTCGCCCGGTCCGGGCGTGCCGCGCCAGTTTCTTGAGTTCCTCCAACCTGATAGGAAACCGTTCCCTGCGGACACCAGCGGCCGCCTCCAATAGGCCGAAGCCATCGCGGACAACGGGAATCCGCTCACCGCCCGGGTGCTCGTCAACCGCGTCTGGCTCCACCATTTCGGTGAGGGATTCGTCAGCACCCCGGACGATCTGGGAGTGATGAGCGAGACACCCAGCCACCCGGAACTCTGCAACTGGTTGGCCTCGAAATTCATGGCGGAGGGGTGGTCGCTCAAGAAACTCCACAAGCTTATCATGACCTCGGCCGCCTATCAGCAATCGAGTGAGTCCAATGCCGCCAACGCGAAGTTGGATCCTTTCAATCACCTCCTCTGGAAACTCGCTGGAGCATTCGTCCACGCGAAGGATGCGGGCGGAGTGCCGGCTAACTCGGCCGCATCGGGAGCGCCGGTGGTGGAGGATGAGGGCACCAGGAAAGCCAAGATCGAGGAGTTCCTGCAACGCGATCCGAAAACACTCGATCCCCAGCAACTCGCCCGGCAGGAAGCGTTGAGGAAGCGCATGGCGCACGAAATGATGAAGCCCAAGCAGAACGGGAAATTGGAGGAGCTTGTTAGTGATCCCAATGCGGAGAGGTGAGCCGGAACGCACTCAATGGCTGGGAGGAATTCGCTCAGGCTCTGCTGATGACCTCGGAGGCGGCCTATTTGAATTGAGCCCCAATGGCGGAAGGATCGGATGCCTGACAAACCTTTCCGCGGCCAAAAAGCGGATTGATTATCGAAGTCCGGATGGAGGGGCTCGACCTATGGGCTCCATTGCGAGTCATCCCAGATAGGTGATTCGAGATAAACAGGAGGGGTTCACCCCTCAGTAGTCGGGACCCGAAATCACGCACCAACTCCGCTCGTTTTGGATGGGAAACCGATGCGTGACGCCAATCCTTGGAGCCGCGCCCGTTTCGACAGTGGGTAGGGTTCACTCAGCAGCTAGATGCTCTTGCAATTGCCGCGTGAACTCTTTGGCGTTGCGCACGGCGTTGCCATCACGGTCGTTATTGAAATAGGCCCACACCCTCTTGGCGCCAGACTCTTTGATTCGTGCCACCCACAAAGCCAGCTCTTCGTCCGTATAATCATGCCGATACCATTTCGTCAGTCCGTGGAACCGGATGTAAACCTCCTCAGCGGTCCTTACCAACTCATCAGGCAATTTTGGGGCGCTGCAGGAGCAGAAAATCGTTCCCGTCTTTTGGAATGTTTCGAATACTCGTTCATTCCACCAACTCTTGTGCCGGAATTCCACCACATTGCGCCGGGAGGGATCTAGCTGCCCCACGATGGCTTTCAAACGGGACTCGGTGTAATGATAACTTGGCGGCAGTTGAAACAAAAAGCAGCCCATGCGTTCGCCCAGCAGGTCGGCAATGAATCCGAAGTCCTTGACGAGAACCTTCGTTCGACTAAAGCGCTTCACATGGGTAATGAGTTCGCAGACCTTCACGGTATAAACAAAATCTTTTGTCCCCGCCTGCCGCAACCATTCCTGAACGGTTTGGACGGTTGGCCAGGAATAGAAGGGAGCATTGAGTTCCACCGTGGGGAAATTCTCCGCGTAATGGGAGAACCAGGCTTTGGTGGGTAATTGTGCTGGGTAAAACGGCCCCCGCCAATTCCAGTAGAACCACCCGGAACATCCCACATGAAAGGCCGGGCTCGCGACGTTCGACTTCTTGGAAGGGTGATGGATGGCGATTCGTCCGGAGTGCATCTGCCGGGCTCGAGCGACGTTTGCCGCACGTTGTTTTTCCCTTCTCGCAAGTTTTCGCGCCATGCGTTCCGCTTGGGTTAAAACCGTTTTGGCTTTATTACCTTCAGTCGATTGGTCGTCCGTCTCCATCTAACGTCATTTTTTTAATTTGTCTAGGAAGAGCGGATGTTAGTCCGCAGGACCATGCTATCGCAGGAATTGCACCAATGATCGGAAATCGGGAAGGCATCGTAGGCGTTGCTTTTGTCTGCTGGAGACCTGGGCGTGTCAGAATGGAGAAGAAGGATTCCGCAAGATTTACCCAGGTCGCGTGGGTGGGAGTATAGTGAAACGTCACCAACGGATTTCCCTCCAGCCACTCCTGGGCAAGCTTGCCTTTTTGCGTGTTGAGATTATCCATGACCACACACAATCGCTTTCCGGAATGTGGCCGTTATCCGCGAAAAGGCGAGCCGAGGCGCATCTCAACAATTCTCTTCTCCTACGGTCCGCCCTTTGCAATGTTATGCGTTGCATATTGCCCGGCTTTGACGCGCGGATGACTGCATTGTTGCGCCTTATCTGTTGAACTTCAGTGGTCGGCATCAATGGCACGGTTCCTGCAAACATTCGCTAACGCCAGCATCTGTTGGCAGAGAATCAACCAATAACCCCTAATCATAATGAAACTCATTCCATTATCCATCACCGCCCTGTCCGCCCTATTGCTTGCGAACTGCGACGAGCGCAAGCAGGCTGTGGAACATCAAAAGGATGCCACCAAGGAGGCTCTGGAAGAACAAAAGGACGCCCTCAAATCAGCCACTGCTGCCGCCAAGAAACGCGTCGATGCCAATGCTGACATCCAGAAGGCAGACATCCAGGCCCGTGTGGACTCCGCCAAAGCCCAGATCGAGGCTGACAAAAAGAAAGCCGACGCCGAAGCGGTGGCCGCCAAGGCGCGAATCGACGCTCAGGATAAACGGTGACTTCGGCTTTTCATCCATGCTTCCTTTCCCGGCATTGCCGTGGATCGCCCTAATCCGCGGCAATGCCTCAGCCCCCCAAAAATACTCCTGGTAATCTCCATCGTTTATCTCGTGGATGCCATCGTAATTGTCATCGTCATTTTGAAATTCCTCGGCCTGTTCTGAGAAGAAGCGGCTCTTGAAGCGGCTGCGGGCGTTGCGTATAGACTTTCCGTCGTTTGCCAAAGCATCGTCCTGTTAGAGGATGGCCCGTGGTGGATGATTCGCCGCCGCTATGGCGCTCCAAAATAGGCAGGCGCTTCCTATTTGAGAGCGCGAGGCTTCGTGCCGCACTGGAAGCAGGATTGATCCCGCGCTGTGAGGAAGGCGCGGTTCGCGCCGTCCCATATTTTGGCCGCGGAATCTCCCTGGAAGATCATAAAGGATGAGAATCTACAAACCGCACGATCAGTTTTGCGTTTTGCAATTTCCGGGTGATTTTCGGGTGATTTCCGAGATGCGGAGACGTTGGTAAATCAAGATTCCGACGAATATGCTAGTTGGCATTCAGCCTGCAAATCCAGTGTCGGCAAAATGCCATAACAACTAACAGAAAAATTAAAGCCATGTCCACACTCAATTCACTCGAAGACCTCCTCGGTGGGGAAATCAAAGACCTCTACAGCGCCGAGACCCAACTCGTCAAAGCCCTGCCGAAAATGTCGAAAGCGGCTACCGACCCGAATCTTTCCGAAGCTTTTAACAGTCACCTTGCTGAAACAAAAGGCCACGTCAAACGTTTGGAGCAAGTCGCCGAACTCCTGGGTATTACCCCCCGCGGCAAGACCTGCAAAGCCATGAAAGGATTGGTGGAGGAAGGCGAGGAAACGATGGGAGAAAAGGGCGACGCTTCTCTCAAGGATCTCGCTCTCATCGTCGCCGCGCAGAAAGTCGAACATTATGAAATCTCGGGATATGGTTCGGCGCTGGCACTCGCGAACCGCCTCGGTTTGGACGATGTGGTTGAACTGCTCCAAGCCACGGAAGACGAGGAATCCGCCGCAGACCAAAAGCTCACTGAGATTGCCGAATCACTCTATGATTCTGTTGAGCAATCGGCGGGTGCCTGAAAGGTTCGCTATACCAAGCCCCGTTGCTGCAGAATGTGGCACGGGGCTTTTGCAAGTCGGCACCGGCGCGTAGCCTGATTGGTCCCCTTAGTTTTGCCGTTAGCGCCCCGCGTTCTGCATCTAGGTGCTCCATGCGAAATTCCCCGCCCGTCACTTTGAGCTTGAGGGAAACGTGATCCAGTTTCACGGTCCCGGCTTCGTCGTGCATGGTCATTGTTGAATCTTGAATTCGCCAGAAAGTGATCCGGTCGCCGTTGCCGAGAAATTGGGTGAAGAAGATTTTGAGGCTCAAGTTATTCAGCTCCGCCACGGGCGTCGAGTTGCCACGGGACCGGGTGAGCTTCAGCCCGGTGAGTTACGTCCCGCGCAGAGGATCCCAAGATGATTTATCCCATGTTAGATCGAGAACCCGTTTGCCGGCTCCTTGGGTCATTGTGGATTCGATCCGGCCTGAAAGCCAAATACTCACAGCCCAGAGGCCGCCGATGAAAATTACGGGTGTGATACCCATGATCCGCCCGCGGCGAACCGTCATGGATGGACGTTTCAGTCGAATTCTGGAAGTGGATAGCACTGATCGATAGCGGATTCAGTTATCGATGTAGAAAAGGATTCCACTGAAGAATCAATTCACAGAGCGCTTGAATCTCAGCTACAATGGGAGCGGGGAACAATCCGGGCGCGTGGGTGGCGACTTGCTCTCCGAGTCGAGTAGCGGCGGCACTGACTTTGATCTTGGCCACCATCGAGCATCTTTCCGCAGGACAGTCACCGGGCGTCTGATACTCGTCGTCACGAAAAATACCAAATAATGTTTGATAATCGCGCTTTATCGACTCCGTGGAGTCCTCCGTCAAGCCTGCGAACCCGATGGAAATGACAGCGCCGGTGAATTTGGGGCGGTTGGCATGGCACCAGCCGGCCCGGACCGCACTTCGGGCCTGCGTCCATTCCAGGCGGGATGGACCTTTGATGGATGGCCAGCGCCTACATAGTTCGCCTTCGGCCGTATCAAATGACGAAGCTAGCAGGCAGCATTCAGTGCCTAGCAAATAGGCCGGGAGATAATCGGCGAACGTGAAGTTGACGTCGTAGTAGGGTTCGTTTCGATACTGCTCCCGCCAGTAATCCGTGGTTGAGCGCCTCATGTGACTAGTCCGAGGCGCATCGGTGTTTGGAATCTGGACGGGCGACGTATCATCCGTTGTTGGCCCAAGGGATTCGGTCATTGGGTTCACTGACAAACTGTTCTCCAAGGTGATCATTGCGGGATTCTCGCAAGAAACATGCCACATCGGCGATGGCGAAAAGCCAGCACTTTAAGGAGCCGAAGCGAAGCCTTGGAAATGCAATTCGCACAGGATCGGTGCAATCTACCAATCGCGGTTCGCACTTAATATTTCCCATCTCTCATTGGGGCAAATGAGCAAGGACCCCATCAATACCGTCAATGTGAGCGGAATTGTTTCCTCGCTCGGTTCTCTGCAAAATGCTTTTCAAAAAATAACAGGTAAGGCCTCATCCGCCGGGCAGTGATCAACACCGAAGCCACTCCACTTGATGACCTCAATCATGCGGCTACACAACTTTTGAGTTACGGGAGTGCATGACAAATTTTGAGGTCTATTTCCAGTATTGCAAGAGGGGACCTTCCAGCCCATACACTGGATCCATTCGGGGTAGGGGAACCCGAAGGATCCGCTGCCGGTCGGCGGGAAGATTGGAATCACCGGGGCGAAGGAGGTCGGGCTCACGGCCTTCGGGGTAGGCCCCTACTACTTGGAAATCGTCGGATGCCTTGAGTCGTTTATGACCGACGCCTGCGGGGATCACGATGGCGTCTCCGACGTTGACGTCATACTCGCTACCATTCTTGCCACCCAATAAAAGAGTTGCAGTCCCTTGTGACACCCCGAGCACCTCATGATTTGTGGAATGAAAGTGCTGGTACGGATAAACTGTCCAACGCCACGCAGCGCCCCAGGAGTGAGCTGCGAAACGGCGCTGGAGGCAAGCCGCAGAATCCATATGTTGTTCGGCTCCAGTGCAGCACATGACAACTAGCGGCAGATTGGGATGATTGGGGGTGTCGCCGTCATCGTTGCACAGATGAATCTCAATTTTGCGGGGCGTTTGCACGGGAGGTTGATGTTCGTCCGATCCTTTCTGATCATGTTTCTCGGTCTGCGGCTGCCGCGAGTTCCGACCCCATGGGAGGTTTCGTTCTTGGCGCTTTTGTTCATAGGGTTCAGAGACGATGCGAGCCATCGTGTCGGCCATGTCAACAATGATATCACAAATACGGGGAACACGGTGATTTGTGGCCTCGCAGGATTTATGCTGCGCTTATGCGCCTATGCTTTCGAGTTTCCGCTTTTCATTGGCAAGCATGACAAAGCTGTCGCGGTCTTCGTCGAACTCCTCTTAGGAAAGGTCTTCCAAATTCATAAAAGCCTTGTTGGCCTTCATCTGCACGCGGATCAATTCGTCGATTTTGATTTGCAACGCTTCGGAGTCGCGGTTTTGGGAGTTTTGAATTAGAAATACCATGAGAAAGTCCTACTCTGCGATGCAAGTCATTCGGACTTGGAGTTTTTCGAGAATTCGGAACGCCTTCATTTTCGCCCCGATTCAGTGAAAAGGAAATGTCATTGCGGCTGGCCGGATGATTCGTTTGTTTGAGAGGTCTTTGACGCTATCACGAATCTCCGTGAGCAACTTTTAATCGGTTATGAGAACCTTTGGCTTATGCGCCTGCGGTTGTGTCTGAGGCGGCCCCAGAAAATCAGGCCAGTGGCTAAGCTATGATTGTGGTGTGTGGGAGCGGCGTTAAAACCGAACCGAACACACACAAAAAAATGAAAGGCAAACGAAGAAGACACGACCCCGAATTCAAGGCCCGCGTG
>JANXMQ010000021.1 GCA_025354565.1 Akkermansiaceae bacterium | reverse complement strand
CGTGCGCTTTTTCCGTGCGGCCTCTTCGGTGGCGAGCAGAGCGGTTAACTCTTCGTCGCTTGCCCAGCCCATTTGGTGCCAGTGGAGCAGTTCCATCATTCGTTTGTTAGGCTTGCGGCCAGTGAGTTCCGATAGCAGGAGTGCCCTGATCAAAACCAGATAGATCTGAATGCGAACGCCTTCCTTACTTTCCGCAAACCAATGACGGCACGGCACCAAGCATTTCAGCCAGCGGAAAATATCCCCACTTCCCAGCGATCCAATTTGCAAATGCGAACTCTATAAAACATTGTAAGTAAACATATTACACGATAGTATCGCGAATCCGATGAAGTTGCCATTGTAGTTCGGCAGTCCCAGAAGTCAGACGGTGGCACTGCGATAGCGAATCAGTCCGAGTGTCATGAAGAGCACCTGGCTGAACACGAAAGCGCTGAGCCAGAGGAAGGCGGCATCGGTGAAGCCGTAGGAATGGAGGCCGATGCCGAGCATGTTGGTGCCAAACCAAGACCAACTGGTGACGATGTTGCCGAAGACCGCCATGACCATCATTCCGCGTTCGCGGACCATGCCGCCCCAGCGGGCGTGGAGGATGATGGCATTCCAGATGACGATGAGCAGAGCGCCGTTTTCCTTCGGGTCCCAGCCCCAGAATCGGCCCCACGACTGATCGGCCCAAATGCCGCCGAGCACGGTGCCAACGAAGCTGGCGAGAGTCGCGAAACAGATCACACCATAGACCATACCGCGTAGCGAGGCAGCGGTAGTTTGAGGGGCATTACCAAAGGCCCGACGGATCAGATAGACGATGGCAATGGTGCCAGCGAGAAAGGTGGACGCGTAGCCGAGGGTGATGACGACGACATGGGTGGCAAGCCAGAAATTCGTATCGAGCACGGCGCGCATCATTTCCAACGTGTCGCCTGATAGAGACAGGTGGTGGGCGATGAGCAGGGTGGCGAAACCGATCACCGAGGCGACCGCCGTGCCGATGGCGTTGCGGTGGAAGAGCTCGATAGCGGTGCTGAGAACGATCGCGCCCCAGCCGATAAAAATCGCGGAGGAATAGAGATTGGTGACGGGTGGGCGACCTTCTAACATCATGCGGGTCACGAGGCCGAGGGATTGAAATGTTAGGCCGATGAGCAGGACACGAAAGGCCGCTTGCCGGAAGGTGGTGCCCTGCCAAAGCCAGGAAACAATGGCGCAGAGAAACGCGACCACATAGAGAACCATGCAGAGGTAAAATGGGGCGATGGCATTGAAGAGAGTTTCCGCTGAGGATTTATTAAATTGATCCGGGCGATTTACTAACAGCCACGTTTGATAGTCTTTGATTGCGGAGTTAAAAGCAGTCGCGTCCCTGGCGCGGTAGGCATCTCCCAAGCGGGCGTAGGCGAGGGTGGAGGGATGGAGCGCTCCCTTCTCAACGGCGTCCGTTAGGGAGTCCGGCAGCTTTCTCCAGCCGTCCGCAGCATTGCCAGAAGGTGTCGTGTAAACTTCTGTCATCGACGCCCATTCCATTACGATCTTCACGCGCGACGAGGCGTTATCCATGGTGGATTGGTTGAATTTCTCGGCTCGGGTTTGTTTATCCGACTCGGCCAGCGCTGCGCCGATGTCGGTGAGAAAAAGGCTGAACTCGGATTCGAGATGACCTTGTCCCGGTAGGGCGAGGGCGTGCTTGAGTTGGTTGTAAAGCGTGAGATTCCGCGTGAGAAGCATCAGCGCCTTCTCATACGGCGACCAGGTTTTCGAGTCGGTGGCAGCGATGCGTTTCGCCTCCGGCTGCAGGGCTGGGAAGGAGGGCTGGAGCTCGGCGTAGGAATAGGATTTTTCTTCGCCAGGGGTAAGTTTTGTTAGGCCGAGGAGGTCGTCATGATGGATGGGAAAAATTTTCCGAGTATCGGCCAACTCTGGATTGAAATTGAGTTCCGCGAGCCATGCGGCGGGGCTGGCGGGCGCGTCATCGCCGGGGACGCTTTGTTTTCCGTGGATGGAAAGCAGGGCGTTGCGGGCTAGGGAATCGAGGGGCTGGACACGACCGTTAGAGACAACCGGGAGCGTCCCAAAGCCTTTGAAATCGAGCCCCTCGGACGGCCGCGTGGCTTTGAAGGCAGCACTGGCGATGAAGAGAAGGCAGAGCGAAGGAATGAGCCAAGCGCTGATTTTACGGAGGGTGCTCATGGTGCGGGAGTGATTTTGTTCCGCCGGGCGATGGCTTTGATCAGGTGCTGGGAAAAAACCCAAAGCAGACCGAGACCGACCATCGCGCAGGAGATATAGGGAAGGGTCCAGACGGGGTTGCGGACGACTTGGAAAATGGTGGTCGTGTCGTTGTTCTCGAAGCCCGCCTGATAGAAAGTGAGTCCGCCGTAGCGCAGCGGGTGGTTCATGTAGATGAGATCCTCACGGTTCTCGCCGGTGTCGGGATTGAGAATTTTAATTTTGCTAGAGAAGTTTTTCGGGACGTCGGTGCCAAGGTAGCGGTCGTGGCTGAAGTCGAGGAGTTTGATGGAAAACGGATGATACAGGCGGCGCGGTCGGATGGCCATTTTCCAGAGTCGTCCCGCGGCCTCAAAGGATTGCTCGCCCTTGAATGCGTTTGAGAGCAGCCAGCGGCCTTGGGAATTTCCACCGTCCGGGATGACCTCGACGAAGGCGGTGGTGAGATCGCGGCGGTCATCCATGGTCTCGCGGGGTGTGAGGCGGACGGCGTAACCTTTTCCGAATCCCTCGGTGGCGCGGATCTTGTCGAACTTCTCGGTGGCTTCGGATTCCGGGAGAATTTCGCTGTTAGGAAAGTAGCTGTGGATTTTCACCGAGAAGCCACTTAACGGAAATTCCGCTCCGGCTTTCAAGCGGGCCTGCGGGATGGCAGTAACAGTTTCCATGCCATCAGCGTCGGGCCGGATGACGACGAGCTCGGTCTCGCGGGGAAAGGTGGAGTAGTTCGAGATTTCCCCCTCGTTGATGGTCATCTGCGCCTCGCGACCTAACAGGCCGGTGAAAATTTCCCCTAACAGCATCAGCAAGATGCCGGAGTGGATGACGATCATGCCAGCCTTGTTCCAACGGAGCTTGAAACGCGAGCCGTGTGCGGCGAGGAGATTGACGATGAGGAGAATGCCTAACAGCGTGCCGCCGGGGATGGGGATGAGAAATTTTTTCGCCCCGGGCATGACATCCCACCAAGCGATCCATGAGCGGAAGAATTTCGCCTGCACTTCATAGATGCCCAACTCGACTTGAGTGAGGGTGGCGACGAAGATCAATACCATGGCGAAACTCAGCAGAGCGACGGTTAGGCGCAGGGAGCTGAAGAATTTGAGAGGTCGAAAAATCATTGGTTAATTTTAGAATCCAGAATCCGGAATCCAGATAGAAGAGAGATTCACTAACAACCACTTGCTATCAAATTTCTTATCTGTGTTTATCCGTGTTATCTGTGGTTCAATTTTCTTTTCTAGGATGAATGAATGCGGATTTTTCTGATCTCGATCTTGCCATCAACCATCAACTCTCTTCTTAAAAGGTTGCGGAGCGGACGAAGGTGTCGAATTTTTCAAGGTTGGCTTGGACGAGGGTGGCTTCGCCGGTGATTTTAAAGAACCAGGTCATGCCGGGGCGCTTGAGGATCGCGGAGGCAAGGGCGGCTGTTTTCCCGTTCAGGATCGGTTCGGTGCTGGTCATGTGGCTGACGAAAATTTCTCCGGCAGGGCTTTCCGCCTTTGTCCCAAGTGCCGGATCGTCCGCAGATGCGAGAGGGGCGAGCTGGAGTTGGGAACGCCAGCGATTGACGTTGTCGAGAACACTGCCGGAATCGCCGGGGATCGGGACGACGGAGACATCGGCCGAGGTGCCGTCCGGGCCGGCAATGCTGAAGCTGGCGGCACGCATCGAGCTGCCCTCGCTGGGTGTCCAGCCATCGGGCGGCGTGACATTGACTTTTTTCGCGCCGCTTGGAGCGGGGACTGGAGCGCTTTTCTGGCTGCCCGCGATGCGGACGGTACGTAAGAACGCGGCGAACGCTCCTTCGGTTTTTCTGAGAACTGCGACGGGACCGGAGAATTTGAAATACCAGGTCTCGGTCTTGAGAGGAAGGACTCCGGCGAGGATCCCCTGGGCGTCAGCGGCGGAGTCTGCGGAGGTGAGATTGAAGAGCCGCATCTCTTCGTCGGAACCGGCGATCTTGAGTGGCTGGCCGATCACCTCTTTTTCAGCAAGCGGCTTGAAGCCGAGCTGGCCACGCCAGCGGTTGATGTTCGCCGCGAGTCCCCCGCCATCACCGCCAAGCTTCGAGACCGTGACTCGCCCGCCACCGGGGAGCGCGTATGCGGCGGTGACAAACTGACCGGCTTTTTCCGGTTTCCAATCCTCGCGAACCTGCCACACCACGGAACCGGAATGGGCCGCAGGGTCGTGGGATTCTTCTTCCTTTGGAGCCGCATCGCCGACAGGCGGCGCGGGATTTTCTGAGGAAGAATCGGTGGCGACCCTGTAAGTGTGGATCTTCTCGTCCTTGCAGGAGCTGAGGACACACAGGGAGAGAGGGGCCAGGAGGAGGAAATTACGCATGGATTCGGAAATATTTTGGTAAAGCGCCAACGCCTTGGAGGGTTGCGGATGCCTCATTGGAAGGAAAGGACATCTTGCCGATTTCAACTTCATAGCGGCTTTCACGGAACTCATCGGGGAGACCCCAGAATCATTGATTTTGAAAAAACGGCTGGCTAGCCGGACACTTGATGCCGCCCTCCCGTGACAAAGGCACCATCACCCATCGTCCCCATCAACCTTCAAAAATGATTCTGCTATCCATGTTTCTGCCATCACTCTTCCCATCAAGCCATTTTGAGTCCTTGCGTTTCTCCGGATCGTGCTCGTGGAGATCCGGATGAAACATCCACACCAGTGTCTTCCAGAGCTATTCCAGCCGCGCCGTCTCCTCCGCGTTGAGTTCCCGTTTCCCCTCCAGCGCTGCCGCCGTGGAATCGTATTCACGATCCTTCTCCGCCGACTCGCGCTGATAGTCGCCGTCCGTCGCTCCTGCGGATTCCTCGCCTTCCGTCTGTAGGCGCACGATGGAGGCTCCTTGAAAAATGGCTCTATCGAAAAGTCTTGTGCTTGATTACCGGGACCGACCCCATCGAATCTGAAAAACGATCGTAACAGTTTAGCTGATTTCGGCAGATTCTTTCCCACTCAATCAACGATTTTTTGAATTTCCTTACATTATTTGCTTTTCAATTATCAATTACAGGCGCATCTATACGCCCGTAACTTTCCATTTAAAATCCATGGCAATGACCCCTTATCACCTGACTCAGAAAAAAGAGCGCATCACTCGTGAAATTCACGCCAATCTCGATTTCATCTCAGGCTCGGTCACCTCACAGGGACCGCGAGGAGGCTTTTCACTAACCTTTAAAGAAGACGGAAAAACACGATCCAAATACATCCGCACCTCCATGGTTGATGAAG